>DATJLB010000205.1:0-10863 GCA_035490915.1 Geobacteraceae bacterium | reverse complement strand
ATCGGTTCCAGTTCCTCCGGTAGACTGGACAAAAATTCATCAAGATCCAATCCCACTTAGTTCCTCCTCTTTAATCGCACAACTCATTATTGACCAGTCAGGGTCAGGTTTATACATTTATAAACAAGTTTATAATAGTAGAAGCAAGTTTATAGTATTATAAACCTGAAAAGTTTCTAGTATTATAAACTTTGCTCAATCGCTTCCGATCTCCGAGGTTTATAATATTATAAACTTCTGCATCTGCAATGCTCCCATAACATAACAATTCATAATCGCTGCTAACAGTCTCATGTTCCCCCTTGAATGCACGAGTTCTTGTCACGCTTTTCCAAGAAGGATGAAGATTCTTATTGCCCAGCCAAGTTATATCACTACTTTCAAATGTTTGGAATATATTATTAGCAATTTCTATGGCACTTGCGTTCCCAATTTCCTTCTTCGCATCAGATGCCTCCCGCGCTTTTCTCTGGTATACTACTGCCGAAGGAGCAGCCATGGACATCCCCGCATATCCCGAGAGCCGCCCGCTGGAGCTGGCCGACAAGCCGCTCCTCGACGGCATTTTCGCCACCCTCCAGCCGCGCATCTCCGAGTTTACCTTTGCCAACCTCTACCTCTTCCGGAAGGCCCACGCCTACCGGCTCTCCATGGTGGGCGATGCGCCGGTGCTGCTCGGGAAGGGGTACGACGGCGCCCCCTATTTTCTTCCCCCTCTCGCCGGGGCGATCGGCGCGGCGGCCGAAAGGCTCCTGGGGGAGGGGATGACGCTTTACGGCGCAGACGAGACGTTCCTGGAACGACACTTAAAGAAGGATGGCCTCACGGTGACGGAGGACCGTGACAACTTCGACTACCTCTACCTGCGGGAGGAGCTGGCGGAGCTCCCCGGCAACCGCTTCCACAAGAAGAAGAACAGGATCAGCTACTTCGTTGCCCGCCACGCGTATGTCGTCGAGCCATACGGCAGCCGTCATCTGGAGGGGTGTCTCGGGCTTTTGGAGGAATGGGCTCGAATCCATGCAGACATGGAGAGCGCTTCCCTCGCCCTTGAAGTGGAAGCCACCCGGGAAGGGCTGACCATGGCGAGCTTGATCGGTCTGGAGGGGGTCGTTGCAATCGTGGAGGGAACCGTGAAAGGGTTTGTGCTTGGCGAGCGGCTCAACCGGGAGACCTCGGCCTGCCACCTGGAGAAGGCGGATCCGTTCCTCGATGGCCTCTACCAGCTGCTCGACAGGGAGTTTAATAGTCGCCTCTTCACAGACTGCACCTACGTCAACCGGGAGCAGGACCTTGGGGAGGCGAACCTGCGGGTGTCGAAGCTGTCGTATCACCCGGTGGAGCTGGTGAAGAAGTTCCGCGTCCGTCTTCAGGGCATCTTTGCCCCGGCCTCAATCGCGCAATCCTCGACGTAGCGCTGTTTATGCCCTTTGGGTACTACGCCTGCGGTTTTGCTCAATCGGTCAAGACAAACCTGCCGCAAATCCGGGCGCGGTTTTACAGGTAGGCATTTAAAGAGTGGCCGCGAGCCGGGCGACGAGCCGCCGGTAGTCGGCCGGGGTGTCCATGTCCTCGACGATCGCCGGGTCGTCGACCTCCAGGAACCGTACCCGGTTGGCGTGCCTGCCGATCACGTCCCGCAGGGTCGGAAGAAAAGCGAGTTCTGCGATGATCGTGCGGGGGAAGAGGGTGGGGTGCCCCTTCCGCCCCTGGTACGTCGGGATGAGGATCGCGTCCGGTCGCCGGCGATGTTCTTCCATGAGGAGCCGGCAAGTCCGCGCCTCGATCAGGGGGTGGTCGGCGAGGCAGACGAGGATGCCGCTCGTCTTATGTCCCACCCGTTGCAAGCCGACCAGGACCGATCCCGCCATATCGCTCCCGTAGATCGTGTTCAGGACGACGGTGACCGGGAGATGGGCGATTGCCAGTTCCACCTCCGTGCCGTCCGCCCCGACGACGACCGTTATCCCGGCCACCCCCGCCGCCAGGATGCTCTCGAGGCAGCGGACGATGGCGGGGCGGCCGTCAAGGGGAAGGAGCTGCTTGCACTGCCCCATCCGCCGGGAAGAGCCGGCGGCCAGGAGGATCGCCGATACGTGCGTCTGCATGGTTTCTCCCTACCTGAATCAGCTGGGCGGCGATGCTGACGGCGATCTCCGCCGGGGTCTCGGCGCCGATGGCGAGCCCCACCGGCGCGACGATCCTCTCCAGTTCCCTCTCCGGCACTCCTTCTGCCGCCAGCGTTTGCCGGAGCGCGTCCCGCTTCCGTTTGCTCCCCACAAGCCCGATGAACCCCGCCTCCGTTTCGAGCGCCCCCCGCACGACGTCGAAGTCGAGGTCGTGACTGGTGGTGGCGATGACGATGGCGGTGTCGGGGGTGACGCTGATGCGCGCGAACGCCTCCGGCTCGGGGCAGCAGATGACCTCGTCGGCGTCGGGGAGCTCCTTCCGGTTCGCGAGTCCCTCACGCCGGTCGACCACCGTGACGTGAAAGCCGCACCCGCGGGCGAGCTTAGCGACCTCCCTGCCGACGTGCCCGGCGCCGACCATCACCAGGCGGCGGGAGGGGGCGTGCGGCTCGACGTAGACCCGGAGACTCCCGCCGCAGACGAAGCCATGCTCCTCCGTGAGCTGGAAAGGGAGTGTCGCCGGCGTCCCGCTGCGGATCGCCTCCAGCGCCGCCTGGATGGTGTCCGCCTCGACCCGGCCGCCGCCGACGGTGCCGAGAATGGTGCCGTCGCCCCGAACCAGCATCTTCGCCCCCGGCTTGCGGGGGGCCGAGCCGGCGCTCTCGATGACGGTGGCGACGGCGAAGTGGGTCCCGGCCCGGGTGAGGCGGACGATTTCCTCGTAGAGCTGCAGATCGGTCATGGTCATCCTTTCATCCGTATCATCTCGTCGCGGAGCGCGTCCTTGGTTATCGGGAGGGAGCGGAGCCGGACACCGGTGGCGGCGAAGAGGGCGTTGGTCACCGCGGGAGCGGTCGGAGGAACCCCCGGCTCGCCCACCCCGCCCGGCTTCTCCGTGCTCGGGGCGATGTGGACCTCGATTGTGGGCATCTCGTTCATCCGGAGGACGGGGTAGGTGTCGTAGTTCCCCTGCTCCACCCGGCCGTTCTTCAGGGTGATCGAGCCGTGGAGGGCGGCGGAGAGGCCGAAGACGATCGCCGATTCCATCTGCGCCGCAATAGTGAGGGGGTTCACGATCCTGCCGCAGTCGATGGCGCAGACCACCCGGTGGACCTTGATTTCTCCTGCGGGAGTTGTCGAGACCTCCGCCACCTGGGCGACGAAGCTCCCGAACGAATCATGGACGGCGATACCCCGGCCGTGCCCGGCCGGAAGCGGTTTGCCCCATCCCGCCTTCTCCGCCGCGAGCTCCAGGACCCCTTTGTGGCGAGGCTTGTCGGCCAGCAGCGCCCGGCGCAGTTCGAACGGGTCCTTGCCGGTAGCATGGGCCGCCTCGTCGAGGAAACTCTCGACGACGAACGCCGTGTGGGAGTGCCCCACCGAGCGCCACCAGAGGACCGGCACCCCGAGCTGCGGGGAATGGAGGTCGACCATGATATTCGGGATGGCGTACGGGATATCAGCCCCCCCCTCGACCGAGGTGTGGTCGATGCCGTTCTTCACCATCGCCCCCTCGAACGGGGTGCCGGCGATGATCGACTGGCCGACGATGGTGTGCCACCAGCCGGTCAGGTTTCCCTTGTCGTCCAGGCCGGCGGTGAGCCGGTCGTACCACATCGGGCGGTAGTACCCACCCCTCATGTCGTCTTCGCGGGTCCAGACCACCTTCACCGGTTTCCTGACCCGCTTTGCCACCTCCACCGCCTCGGCGACGAAATCGGACCGGGGATTGGCGCGCCGGCCGAACCCCCCGCCGAGGAAGGTGGTGTGGAGCTTCACCTGCTCCGGCTTGAGCCCGAGGATGCGAGCCGCGGCGTTACGGTCGCCGGTCTGCATCTGGGAGCCGACCCGGATGATGCAGCTCTCTCCCCCGCGGTAGTCGACCGTGCAGTTGAGCGGCTCCATGGTGGCGTGGGCGAGGTAGGGGAGATGGTAGTCGGCGGTGATCGTCTTTGCCGCTGCGCTGCGGGCCTGTTCCGGGTTGCCGTCCTTTCGGGCGATCAGCCCGGGGGTGCCGGCCATCTGCGCATACTCCTTCAGCATTTCTGGGGTGTCGAGATGCGCCCATTTCCCTTCGTCCCAGGTTACCGTGAGCGCGTCGCGCCCTTTCTTCGCCGACCAGAGGCCGGTTGCCACCACCGCCACCCCGCTCGGCACCTGTACGACCTTTTTCACGTTCGGAACCTTCAGTGTCTTGACGGCGTCGAAGCTCTTCACCGTGGCGCCGAACACTGGCGGGCGGGCGACCACCGCGGTCAGAAGGCCCGGCATACGGACGTCGAGGCCGAACTCCGCCGTGCCGTTCACCTTGGCGGGTGAGTCGAGGCGCAGCTGCGGGGTGCCGAGGAGCCGGTAGTTACCCTCCTTCGGCTTCACATCCTTCGGGACCTGCATCTTTGCGGCGAGCGGGGCGAGTTCGCCGTACGTGAGCGACCTCCCTTTCCCGTCGCTCACCCGGCCGTTTTCGGCACGGCAGCCGGCCGGGTCCACCCCCCATTTCTTGGCGGCGGCGGCGACCAGCATCGTCCGGGCGACGGCGCCCGCCTTCGACAGGCGGTCCCACTCGCTCCAGACGCTGGAACTCCCTCCCGTTACCATGATGGCGCCGAACGCCGTGTGGTTGTAGACCGGCGCCACCGGTGACGGCTCGACCGACACGTGCCGCCAGTCGCACTCCAGCTCCTCGGCGATCAGCATCGGCAGGGAGGTGTAGACCCCCTGGCCCATCTCTGCCTTGTGGATGATGAAGGTCACCCTGCCGTCGGGGCCGATACGGAGGAAGGCGTTCGGAGCGAAGGGGGCTCGTGCCGCTTCCGCCGCCGGTTCGCCGAAGGGGAGGTAGAAGCCGAGGAGGAGTCCGCCGCCGACGAGGGCGCTCGTCTTGAGAAATGCGCGCCGGCTCAGGTTCACGATCTCGCTCATTTCATGCCTCCTTTCCCCGCCGTTTCCGCGGCCGTGTGGATGGCGCGGCGGATCCGCTGGTAGGTGCCGCAGCGGCAGATGTTCACCGCCATGGCATCGTCGATGTCGGCGTCGGAAGGTCGAGGCTTCTCGTTGAGGAGGGCGACCGCCGAGACGATCTGCCCCGGCTGGCACCAACCGCACTGGGGGACGTCATCGGCAAGCCATGCCTGTTTCACGGGGTGGGTCGCCGGAATCCCCTCGATGGTGACGATCTTTTTCCCCTGTGCCTCGCTCACCTTCACCTGGCAAGACTGGACGGCCTTGCCGTCGATCAGGACCGTGCAGGCGCCGCACACCCCTTCGCCGCAGCCATATTTGGTCCCGGTGAGCCCGAGGGCGTCCCGGATCACCCAGAGGAGTGGCGTGTCGGCCGGGACTTCGACCGTGCGCCGCGTGCCGTTTACCGTGAATGTGATCATACCGCCTCCTTCGTACGGATCGGGTCCGTCGGTTGTAATGGATGACGTCGGTATCGTAGACATGGTAGCACGGAATGTGCGGGGTGCAATGAGGGGAGGGGGGGTGGAAAAAAACGTTTCACGCGGATAAGCATCTGATCGAATGGATCAAAATCGGATAAACCTGTCAAGAACGGTTGTCCACACTATTCGGGTTAAATCCGCCTTGATCCGAAGTTATCAGATTGGTATCCGCGTGCAACGGTTGTGATTTTGTTCGGGGATGTCAGGGCGTGCGGGGGAAGCGGCTCCGGAGCTTCTCCTCCAGCTCCTGCGCCGCCGCTTCGTAGTCTTCGAGCGAGAGGGTGAAGTCCTCCCGCCATTCCCTGGTCTTGTAGTAGACCTTGTCGTAGTAGTCCCGGACGAGCGCCGCCATGAACGGCTCCATCTCCCAGCGGTCGAGGTAGCCGGCGATCTCCGCGTGTTTTTCCCCGCCGAGCCTTTTTTTTATCCGGGAGAGCGCTTCCTCCATCTCCGCCCGGTACGCCGGTACCCCGTATTCGTCGATCAGGCGCCTGACGCGGGTTGAAATGCTCGCCTCGCACCAGACCTTGACGCTCCGCTGCATCACCTCGTACATGTCTCCGGGCAGCGACAGCCTGCCGATCCTCCTGCTCTCTCCCTCCACGATCACCGGCTTTCCCGGCGGCAGACGGCGGAAGGCGTTCCAGAGGAGGCTTTCGAACCGTTTCTGGGAAAGGGTCTGGGAGAGCCCCAGTTCGCCGAAGGCGGACCCCCGGTGGCAGGCGAGCCCTTCCAGGTCGACCACCGAGAAATTTTCACTCTTCAGACCGAGGAGAAAAGTCGTCTTGCCGATGCCGGTCATTCCGTGGAGCACCACGAGCGGCCCGGGGGGGCAAAACGGCTCGAACGAGGCGATGACCAGGTTGCGGTACGCCTTGTACCCCCCCTCCAGCTGCACCGCGGGATAACCGGTCAGCTCCAGGATGGAGACCACCGTCTTGCTCCGGAGCCCGCCACGCCAGCAGTAGACCAGGATGGGGCGTTCCGCGGCCGCCGCTCCGATCTCCGCCACCATGGCGGGGAAGCGGTGGGCGGTCAGCTCCAGGGCGCGTACCCGTGCCTCGTGTGCTCCGGTCTGCTTGTAGATGGTGCCGACCTCGGCACGTTCCTCGTCGGAGAGGAGCGGCACACTGATTGCGCCGGGTATATGGTCCTCCGCATGTTCCGAGGGACTTCGGACGTCCACCACCAGGTGGGAGTCGAGGAGGGTTTCGTTGAAAGGCGTTTTTTCGGGCACGGGCTTGTCTCCTTGCAAAACATCTTATTATAGAGAAGAGAAAGGGGTATTGCAAGGATGGGCCGAGGTCTCCTTATATGAGCGGATGTTGCAAATGAAACAGTGTAAGATATAGTGCCGATGCGGCTTTACTGGGAAAAATCATATGGTAGAATTAACTCTACATATATATTTCATTTTTGCTGAAGAAAATTCGTTGCCACGATTGCGACAGGCTTTCGATGGATAACGATACAGGAATGTTTCATGAGCGGAAGCAAGCTGTTCCTTATGATAGTGGTCGCACTGATGGCGACGGTGCCGGCCCGTGCCGACGTCCTGTTCCACAAGGGGGGCACCGGGGAGTGCTCGGGGTGTCACACAACGGCGCCCGCACTGAAGGGATCGGATGCGAGTTCGACCTGTCTCCTCTGTCACCAGGCACCGGTAGGCGAGCAGATGCCGGCCGGCATCTATGTGGCCACCGATGCCCGGACCGGCGGCGTATTATGTGCGCAGCTCTCCCCGGGAGGCGATTTTTGCTGGCTGAAGAAAACGTACGCCTGGCAGAATGCTTCCTATTCGGCTCAACAGAATTCCAGTCTGGGAGAAGGGCACGGCCACAATATTGTTGCCTTTGATTTCGATTACAAGGCGGCCACCACCTTGCAGGCCGCCCCGGGAGGAATCTATCCGAGCACTGCCCTGTCGTGCATCAGCTGTCACGACCCTCATGGAAACTACCGCAGAAACGCCGATGGCACTATCACCACGTCGGGGGCGCCCATCGTGGCCTCCGGCTCTTACAACAACAGCCCCGATCCGACTGCCACGGGTGCTGTCGGCACCTATCGTCTCCTGGCGGGCAAGGGGTACCAGCCGAAATCCCTTGCGGGGGGGTATGCATTTACTGCTGATCCTCCTGCCGCAGTGGCGCCTTCGTTGTACAACCGGCCCGAAACGATCTCGGATACCCGTGTCGCCTATGGGAGCGGTATGTCCGAGTGGTGCCAGAACTGCCATCCTGCGATTCACAACGATGGGGGAGCGTTCGTGAGCCAGCACCCTGTCGGGAGCGACGCCCGCCTTACCATGGACGTGATCAACAACTACAGTTTCTACCTCTTTACCGGCAACCTGACCGGCAGTCGCGATGCCGCCTATACCTCCATGGTCCCCTTCGAGATGGGAACGAAAGATTATTCCATCCTCAAGGGGACGGCGAATTCCACCAACGCAAACCGCAGCGGGCCCCAGAACGGCGCAAACGTCATGTGTCTCTCCTGTCACCGGGCACACGCCTCGGGTTGGGACAGCATAACCCGCTGGAATATGAATTCCGAGTTTCTGGTTTACAACGGGCTTTACCCGGGCATCGACAACTACTCCCCTCCCGCATACGCCCAGGGCCGGCGCGCTGCCGAAACCCGGAAGACCTTCTACGACAGACCGGTCGGGGCCTATTCGCCGTTTCAGCGGAGTCTGTGCAACAAGTGCCACGTAAAAGACTGACAGTCGCCAGACGTGCCCTGTGCCACCGTTCGCCCCGCCTGAATCACCTTTAATCCCCTTGATTTTGCCCGCCTAAAATGCTATTACAATGCTGCCAATTTGGTTCAGCATAAACAAATTTCAATAAGAACAAGGGGAGGATGGTATGGGTTACGCGGCAGATTTCGAAAAAGCGCTCCAGGTGGGACGACCCTCCAACATCAGGGCGCTCTTTCCCAACTCCAAGGCGCTCATCGTCAGCGGCAAGGTGATCGACCGGGCGATGCTCGCCAAGGGGAAGGCGATCGCCATGGCCGCTAACGGGCGGAACTACTTTGTCATCCGCGGAGTGCTGAAGGCGGCCCAGCGGGCCAATGCCGCGGTAATCATCGAGATCGCCAAGTCGGAGGGGGGGCAGAAGGCTTACTGCGGGGTCAATTACTGGAACATGGCACGGATCGTCGATGCCCTCTGCAACGAACTGGGGATCACCGTGCCGGTCGCCATCCACGCCGACCACTATGGGATCAAGAACGACAAGGACCTGGCAGCGGCCAAGGTGGAGGTGCCGACCATGTTTGAGGCGGGGATCACCTCCATCGCCATCGACGCCTCCCATCTCCCGGACGACCAGAACCTCCTGGCGAACATCGCCCTCAACCCTTTCATCCCCGCCTGGGCGGGCCTTGAGACCGAGGTCGGCGAGATAAAGGGGAAAGAGGGGCTCTCCACGGTTCCCGAGGCGCTCTTCCTGATCCAGGGGCTGAACGCCCGCGGCATCTTCCCCGATTGGATCGCTCTCAACAACGGCACCACCCACGGGATCGAGGCGAGCGATGCCGGCATCCAGGTGGGGCTCACCGCCGAGATCCACAACGCACTCAAGCCCTACAAGGTGAGCGGTGCCCAGCACGGCACCTCCGGCAACAGCTCCGAACGACTGCGGGAGATCGCCGCCAGGACCGCCACCACCAAGGCGAACGTCGCTACCGCCCTGCAGATGATCTCCTGGGGGCTGGAGGTGAACGATTACGGCAACGCCCAACTCGACGCCAACGGCAACTTCATCAAGGTGAAGGGTGAGGGGGTGACCGAGGAGCTCTGGGCCGAGATGGTCGCCTTCGCCGAGTCCAAGGGGTGGAAGAAGGGTGATTACAAGAACCTGAACCTCCCCTTCGAGAACAAGCTCCTCGCCCAGCCGAAGGACGTGCGGGAGCGGATGGCCGCGCGGGTCGAGGAATTCGCCTACAAGATGATGACCGAGGTCTTCAACGCGCGGGACACAGCTTCTCTGGCGGTCGAGGCGCTCCTCGCGGCGGGCTCGTGCGATCTGGGAGGAAAGGCATCCCGCGTCGAGGAGTCGGCAGCATGGGGCGATGCGCAGATCATCGAACGCGCAAAGTCCATCGTGAGCGATAAGGGGCCCGAAGGGAATTTCGAGGACTAGTCCTTGTTTCACTGCGAGCCGGTGCCGTTGGTGCATAGATTGGAACATATTCATGAAAAAAGGGAGCGGAAATGCTCCCTTTTTTCATGGAGCACGAGCCGGAGGTTGGCTCCGGACTCTTCATTCCTTGGCGTTCGGCAAGGTCATGCCTGCAACAGTTAGCTCTTGACAAGAGTTTCCCAAGATAGTATCAGACATATATGTTTTTTTGCATGATGACGCAGTAGGCGAGCGGCGGCCGACAGGGCGTTTGCCGCGGAGGGCATGAATTTTCATGAGGATGGCGGCCTGTCTCACATGTGCATTATTCCTGTTTTTCGGGGCTGCCACCCGGGTGCCTGCCGCTGTCAGGGGCACTTCGAACGTAAAAACGAAAACAACCCATTCCTTTTCCCTCACTCCCACGGTGGGGGAATATTTTTTTGACGGCAGGGAAAAACTGAACCCGAGCCAGATTTATGGATTGACGTTCAGTTACACAATGCTCAATTCCGAAATGATGAACAGCCTGGAGATAGACGCCACTGCCGGCTATATCGATACAACCTCCAAGGTCGACAACAGCTCCGCACAGGTTTACCATTTCCGTGTCGATGGCGTCTATCCCTTCATCCTCAAGAACAGCGGGTTCTCTCCTTTTTTTGCCGTCGGGGTCGGCGGGAATTTCTACGAACGGAACACTACATCCGATAACAAGTTCCTGGTCGATTACGGTTTCGGATTGAAGTATAAGCTTCGTGACTACCTGGACGTTCGCGCAGACGTGCGCCATCTTGTCGTGGTTAACTCGGAAAGGGACAACAATGTCGAATTAACGCTGGGACTGACCTACATCTTTGGGGTGGACAGAAAGCAGGAGACGAAAGAGCCCGACAAGGGCAAAAAAGACAAGGACGACAAGAAGGGAAAAAGAACCAAGACCCTCGGGAACCCTGAGGAAAGCACATCCCTCGCCAAGATGGAGAAGGGCAACGGCAAGGACGCTGGGGAAAAGGCCTCGCAAGCCGCCAAGAAGCCGGAAAGCACGGTGTCCGCAGTGGGTGCGGGGGGGGCTGCAGTCCCGATCCCGACCGGTAACGGGCCAGAGCAGACACAGCAAACCGACGCGAAGACGGCAGCCAGGCAGGAAGAGAG
>DATJLB010000204.1:0-24717 GCA_035490915.1 Geobacteraceae bacterium | reverse complement strand
GCGAATTCGTTCCCGAATTCGTCGATGCCTTCCTGCGCATCGCCGGAAAGGAGTATTTCTGGTTCGACGTCGTCTCGCCGTCGGTGGGGGCACTGGTCGCCCCGAGGGGGAAGTACGGAATCGGAGCCCTGGCCGGGATGGAAACCCTGGAAGGAATGGCACGGCTGATCAGCCACGTCATCGACTTCAGGAGCCGCTTCACGTCTGTCCACTCCTCCGGGGTGGGGGCCATCGCCGAACACCTCGCCAGGCTGAACCACTTGCCGGATAGCACCTGCCGGCGCGTCAGGATCGCCGGGCAGCTGCACGACCTGGGAAAGCTCTCCGTCCCGAAGGAAATCCTCGAAAAAACCGCCAAGCTCACCGCCAAAGAGATACAGACGATCAGAGCCCACACATTCCACACCTACCGCGTCCTCCAGACCGTCAAGGGTTTCGAGCACATCTGCGCCTGGGCCGCATACCACCATGAACGCCCCGACGGCACGGGCTACCCTTTCCACGTCAAGGGAAGGAAGTATTCACTCTGCTGCCAGATCGTGACAGTGGCAGACGTTTACGCCGCCCTCACCGAAGACCGGCCGTACCGGAAGGGGATAAGCCTGCTAAGGGCGCTCGGGGTGCTGGAAAAAATGGCGGAGAAAGGAGAGCTGAACCCGATGCTGGTGGCAAAGGTGCGGGAAAATTACCGCGAATTGGACATGGTACGTAATGTCGCCCAGGCCGATGCCCTCAAGGAATACGAGAACTTTTCCCAGATCAGGCCTTACAAGACGTAGTAGCTACATCTCCACGATCCGGCCGCCGGGAAGAAGACGGAACCGGTGCCCCCGCCAGCGGACCCGGTTCCCGAGAAAGGCAAGCCCCCACGTGGCGAAGGAAAAGAAGTCCCGCAACGGAAGGAGCCAGAGCCAGCGGGGGAATATCCTGTCCTGCACGAAGGCGCGGCTGTAAGTCAGGGCGGTCAGGGCGCGGACCGCATAGAGGAAAATAATGGCTACTCCCCCGACGGCGGAGCAGCCGGACACGAGAAGCGCCAGGCATGCCGCCGGGAATGGCTGCGTTATGCCGGAAGCGAAGTAGCCGCCGGGTCGGCTTGCCCGCATGGTCCGGGCCCAGCGGAGCTGGCGGGAGAGGACCGTTCCGAGGTTCTCCCGGTGCATAACACTCTCCACGAAGCAGTCGGACAGCTCGATCCGGTAACCCGCCCGGAAGACCTTGTTCCCGAGCTGGTAGTCGTCCGCCAGGTAGTCGACCAGGGCCGGGAAACCGCCTATTCTCTCCAGCGCCTCCCGCCGCACCGCCATGGAGGCGCCCAAGGCAAAGGAGAGCCCCTCCAGTTTGAGCGCCACCATCACGTTGGGTACCATCTCGCTGGTAAAGCCCATTGCCTCCATGGCGGTGGCAATCCCGAAAACCTTCGAGGTGCGGTAGAGCGAGGTGACCAGACCCACCGCCGGGTCGGCAAACGGCGCGCAGACCTCCCGCAGATACCCCTCCCCTACCCGTATGTCGCTGTCGCAGACGATGATGATGTCGTGTTTCGCCGTCGGAAAGGCGTTGATCAGGTTGCAGACCTTGTAGTTGGGGCCGTAGGTCCGGCCGTCCACCACCAGCTCGATGTCGGCATCGGGGAACTCGGCCTTCAGCCGCTCGATAACCGGGATGGCCGGGTCCGCAGCGGAGGCGACGGCGAAGACCAGCTGATAACAGGGGTGGTTCTGGCGACAGAAGGAGGCAAAGTTTACGAAGCTCTCCGCGTCCATCCCCTTGACCGGTTTGAGGATCGTGACCGACGGGAGAAAACCGGCCGCCGGCTTTTTCCGGCCGAAGAAGGACCGGCCGCAGAAGAGGGCGATGAGCGCGTAGGCGAGCGGGGGAAGGATGACGACAAACGGGAGTAGGGTGCGGATCATGGCAGACCTTTGGGGATGATGAACAAACGGGAGGAAGGATACGGCAGAGGGATGCCCGATGTAAAGCTATTTTGTATGGCGGAAAAGACAACGCCCGGTGCATGCACCGGGCGTTGTCCTACATCGAAAAATAATACGACTAGCAGCCGAGCTGCTTGAAGAAGTCGTTCCCCTTGTCGTCCACCAGGATGAACGCCGGGAAGTCGACCACCTCGATCTTCCAGACCGCCTCCATCCCGAGCTCCGGGAAGTCGATGCACTCGACCTTCTTGATGTTCTCTTCGGCCAGGAGCGCCGCAGGGCCGCCGATTGAGCCGAGGTAGAACCCGCCGTACTTCTTGCAGGCGTCGGTCACCTGCTGGCTCCGGTTCCCCTTGGCGATCATGATGAGGCAGGCCCCCTTGGACTGGAGGAGATCGACGTAGGAGTCCATCCGGCCGGCGGTGGTGGGACCGAACGAGCCGGAGGGTTTCCCCGCCGGGGTCTTCGCCGGCCCGGCGTAGTAGATCGGGTGGTTCAGAAGATATTCCGGCACCGGCTTCCCGGCGTCGATGATCTCCTTGAACTTGGCATGGGCGATGTCACGGCCGACCACGATCGTGCCGGTAAGGAGAAGCGGGGTCGCCACCGGGTGCTTGGTCAGCTCGGCCAGCACCTCCTTGATCGGCTTGTTGAGGTCGATCCGGACACCGTGCTCGTGCTTACGCCGGTACGCCTCGGGGATCAGGCGACCCGGATCGTGGTCCATCTCTTCGAGCCAGATGCCGTCCTTGTTGATCTTCGCCTTGATGTTCCGGTCGGCGGAGCAGGAAACCCCCATGCCGACCGGGCAGGAAGCGCCGTGACGGGGAAGGCGGACGATCCGGACGTCGTGGGCGAAGTACTTGCCGCCGAACTGGGCGCCGATCCCGAGCTTCTGGGCCGCCTCGAGGACCTTCTTTTCCAGCTCCACGTCGCGGAACGCCTGGCCGTACTCGTTCCCCTGGGTGGGGAGGTTGTCAAGGTACTTGGTGGAGGCGAGCTTGACGGTCTTCAGGCACGCCTCGGCGCTGGTGCCGCCGATGACGAAGGCAAGGTGGTAGGGGGGGCAGGCGGCGGTGCCGAGGGTTTTCATCTTGTCGACCAGGAACTTCTCCAGGGTGGCGGGGTTCAGGAGCGCCTTCGTCTCCTGGTAGAGGTAGGTCTTGTTGGCGGAGCCCCCCCCCTTGGCGACGAACAGGAACTTGTACTCGTCCCCCTTGGTGGCGTACAGGTCGATCTGGGCCGGAAGGTTGGTGCCGGTGTTGACCTCCTTGTACATGTCGAGCGCCACCGTCTGGGAGTAGCGGAGGTTCTCCTCGGTGTAGGTCTTGTAGACCCCTTTGGAGAGGTACTCTTCGTCGTTCACCCCGGTCCAGACCTGCTGTCCCTTCTTCCCCATGATGGTGGCGGTCCCGGTGTCCTGGCAGATGGGAAGTTCGAAATTGGCGGAGACCTCGGCATTGCGGAGCATGGCGATCGCCACCCCTTTGTCGTTCATGGAGGCTTCCGGGTCGGAGAGGATCTTGGCCACCATCTCGTTATGCTCGGGGCGAAGCAGGAAGGAGACGTCGCGCATCGCCTGATTGGCGAGGAAGGTGAGGGCGGCCGGATCGACCTTGAGGATCGGCTTTCCTTCGAACTCCGTCACGGAGACGCCGTCCTTGGTGAGGAGGCGGTACGTGGTGGTGTCGGGGCCGAGGGGGAACGGGTCCTGATACTGGAACTCTTTTACGGACATCGCTTGTTTCTCCTTTCGGTGGGATAAAAAATCGGGCACGGGGCACCAAAGGCCGGACCTGCATGCGTTCGTTGTGTGTACAACCGAGCGCCTGGCCCCAGAACCTCCGCCTGTTTTTGTATACAGTATGCCGGAAATATATTTAAAAAAATCTGATTTGTCGAGGGAGAAGTTGTGAGGCGGCGGAGAATTTGCTAAATTATTGACCGGATGGCAAACAGGGACTTGCCAGCATCCCGCTCGTCTGCTACCTTGTGCGCGAGTGCCAGCATCGTGACGTGGAAGAGCCGGGAGAAACCGTTGTCCCCCGGCAGACGAGGAGGTTCCCCCGCCGGGCTTGTGACCTCCGGAGCGGCTCATGAAATGTGTCAAGGAATTTCTGGACAGGCAGCCGAAGGCACTGATTGTGGTCATCGGCATTATTCTTGTCGGCGTAATCGGGTGGATCGATTTCCTGACCGGAGACTACTCCCTTCTCGTCTTTTACCTCATTCCCGTCTCGTTGGTGTCATGGTTCTCCGGCCGCTGGGCCGGCGCGGTAACGGCTGTTGCCAGCGGCTGCACGAGATTCATCTCCGACTACGCCCTTGCCCTCAACAGCCGTCACCTCTATTGGAATTCCGTGGAAGACATGGTTTTCCTCGTGATCGTGGCCTTTCTCATTGCTCTCCTGCGTGCGGCGCTCGAACGGGAGACGTAGCCCTGCGCCGATGCATCCTTTCCCCCGGCAGCAAGCTCGTCCCTGACATCCGACCTGGCATTCATTTTTTTCAATGTGCATGGTGAATTCTATGCGCTATACTTTTTGCAATGGACAATCGGCGAACCGGTTGGTTCACAGCTCTGGGTGAAGACGGGGGGCATATGGCAGTCCAGATAGTTGTCGCTGATGACGAACCCCACGTGGTGCGGGCGCTCTCGTTCGTCCTGACCAAGGAGGGATTCAGCGTCGCGGTTGCAGCGAACGGCGAGGAGGCGCTCGCCAGGATCAGGGAAGAACGGCCGCGGCTCGTCTTCCTCGACATCGTCATGCCGAAATTGACCGGCATGGAAATCTGCAAGACCATCAAGGCCGACCCCGAGCTGAAGGATTCCCTTGTCATCATCCTGACCTGCAAGGGGCAGGAGCTGGACCGGCAGAACAGCATGCTGGCGGGCGCCGACGAGTTCTTGACCAAGCCCTTCAGTCCCCGCGAGGTGGTGACCCTGGCCAGATCGCTGCTCACCCGAGGTGAGGCATGAACGTGAGGTGGATGGATGTCGTGCAGGCAGCATCCATTATTCTCCTCCTGGCGATTTGCCTCCTGACCGGTGGCAGCCAGAGCCCCTTCCGTTTCGCCTTCTATCCCCTGATCGTCCTGCTCGCCCTCCGGATCGATTTCGCCCTTCTCCTCAAGGCGGGGTTCACCTTCAGCATCCTCTTTGTCCTGCTGGTCATCCTCGACCGGGTCCCCAACCGCCACCTCCCCGGCCTCCTCGCGGAGACGCTCTCTTTCTTCCTGGTCACCATGGCCACAGCCTTTGCCACCCGGACCCTGGCGGCCGAGCGGGAGAGGGCCGAAAACGCCACCGCCACTTTCCACAGCCTGAGCGAGGACCTCAAACACCGCACCATGAACCTCCAGATGACCCTCGAGGCGCTCTCCGAGGCCCACAAAAGGCTGCAGGAGAGCGACCGGGAGAAGACCACGTTCCTCGCCAACGTTTCCCACGAACTGCGTACCCCTCTTTCGTCAATCCGCTCCTACTCCGAGATCCTTCTCACCTACAACGACATCGACAGCGAGACACGGCAGGACTTCATCCGGACGATCAACTCGGAAAGCGAGCGGATGACCACGCTGGTTAACCAGAACCTCGATCTGATTCGCATCGAGTCGGGTAAGATGGAATTGAATATCTGCCAGATCAAACCCGCCGAGCTGATCGCCGGGAGCGTCAAGGTCGTGACGCCGATGGCGCAGGAGAAGGGGCTGGCGCTGGAACTCGATATCCCCTCCGATATTCCCGCCATCAGAGGCGACCGGCAACAGCTGACCCAGGTGCTGATCAATCTCCTCAACAACGCTATCAAGTTTACCGCGGAAGGAAGGATCAGCGTAGGGGTGCACCTGAATGGGGACCTTGCGGAATTCTTCGTGGCGGACACCGGTGAGGGGATCTTCCCCGAGGAGCAGGAGGTGATCTTTGACGAGTTCTTCCGGATATCCGACGGCGTTCCGGACAGGCCGCGCGGATCGGGTCTCGGTCTCAGCATCGCCAAGAAGATAGTGGCATTCCATGGCGGCAGGATCTGGGTCGGCAGCACCCCCGGCAAAGGGAGCACCTTCCATTTTACCGTTCCGGTTACCACGGAGGAGGCAGGCTCAGTCGATGACGGATTCCAGGGGACGGCCGTGACCCAGGGGGGGTATGGCCCGATCCTCGTCCTGTACGAAAGCGCGGCGATCAGACAGTCGCTCAGAAAGCGGCTGGAAAAGGTGGGATATCAGACTTTGGGGGCCGACACGCCTCAGCGGGGGCAGGAAATTGCCGCCGCGGTCAAGCCGGGACTGATTGTCGCCGATTTTTCGGAACGAAGCGACAAAGTTCAAGGGCTGGAGACGTGGGCGAAAGAGCATGGCATCGAGGTACTCCTGGCGACGCTCTACCTGAGCCCCGCCAGCGGCGATCTCTCCCTGGCCGCTCATGGCTTTCTGGAGAAACCCTTCGACAAGTACCAGATTGCTTCCCTCCTGGACCGGTTCCAGAAGAGCCGGGGGAAATTCTCCATCATCTCTCCTGAACAGGAGGAGGCCCGCCAACTGCAGGTCCTGCTGGGCGCCGAAGGGTGCAGCACCGCCCTCTTCCTGGACGGGGAAGAGGCTGCCCGCGCAAGCGGCAGCGCACCCCCCCATGCGGTCATCATCGGCTCCTTTCCGCCTCACAGACGGGAGGAGATCGTCACTTTCCTGAAGGGGGTCCCGCAGTTCGGGAACAGTCCCTTCTTCCTCGTACAGGGAGGGGGGTGCGGCAGGTACATCAAGACGGTTACCGCCACTGTTCCGGTGGACAAGAACGGCGGAGAGGTGCTCTATCCGTTGATCGCGGCGATTGAAAAGGCGTACGCCCTGAAGTGGCGAAAAGATACCGACGGAGAAGGAGAGGCGTATGGAAGGGGCCTTGCGGGCGGTTAGCAGGGATAAGGTAGCCGAGATCCTCGCTGAGATTTCCCGGCGCTTCAGGCTGCCGCTCGTGATCCTGGACGGGAGTGGGCAGCCGGTTGCGAGTGCGGGTGCCGGCGGAGATGCCTCCCCCGTACCCCATGCCGAATCCGCGTCGGCAGCCCTGGAGACAAGCGCCGTCCCCATTTATTACAACGGCGACCTGGCCGGGAGCCTGGCCGTCTGTCCCCCTCCGCCAGGGGGGGCCGGCACCCTGGCGGAAGCCGCTTTCTGTCTGGAAAATGCCCTCCGGCTCGAAGCGGAAAATCTCGACCTGTCCGCCGAGGTGGTCCGGCTGTATGAAGAGCAGGCGCTCATCTACTCGCTTTCCAGCAAACTGGGAAGCGAGTTGGACGTGGACAGCATTTGCCAGAAGATCCTGGAGGAGGGGCAGAAAATCCTCGATGTGCAGAACCTGTCCGTGATGCTTCTCGACGTCGACACGCATGAACTCATCACGTGGTTGAGCATGGGGCGGGACGGGGAAACAGCCGCCCGCTTCCGGACAGGTTCCTTGTCGGGCGGCCTGGCTCAGATCTTTCAGCAAGGAAAACCGGTCACGATCTGCGACATTGCAGCCGACGGCCGGCTCTCCTTTCCCTACCCGGTCCAATCCATTCTCTGCGTCCCCCTTGTAACGGACGGCAGGGGGATAGGGATGCTGATAGCCTGCGACAAGCTGACGGGTGAAGAATTCTGGTCCCAGGAGTTGAAGCTGATGGGGGTGTTTGCCCTGGAAGCGGCAGCTGCCATCAAAAAGGCCCAGCTCTATGAGGAGATCCGCGAACTCTTCGTCCATACCGTGGAGGCACTCGCCTCCGCCATCGACGCCAAGGACCCCTACACCTTCGGCCATTCCAACCGGGTTGCCCGGTTTTCGGCAGCCATCTGCGAAGAGCTCGGGATGACCCGCAAGGAAATACAGCAGGTGGAGCTTGCGGCGACCCTCCACGACATCGGCAAGATCGGCACGCCGGAGAGCATCCTGCAGAAGCCGGGCATGCTCACCCCCGAAGAACAGGAAAGGATACAGGAGCACCCCGTGCGGGGGGCCCGGATACTGGCCAACATCAGCGGATTCCGGGACGTCGTCGCCTGGATCAGGCACCACCACGAATGGTACGACGGCCACGGATATCCGGACCGGATCGCCGCCGAGGATATCCCGGTGCAGGCCCGCGTGATCACCGTAGCCGATGCCTTTGACGCCATGACGTCCGACCGGCCGTACCGCAAGGGGATGCCCGTCGAGGACGCCATCAGCATCATGGAGGAGTTTGCCGGGAGCCAGTTCGACCCCCACATCCTCCGGGTATTCAGAACGGTCTACGAGGCCGGCACGATCTCCCGGTTCATGAAGCCCCAGGAGGGAAGCGACACCCTCCCGTCATGAGTGCCGCACACCCTATCGTCCGGATTCTTCCAGGCTTTTCAGCCGCTCCCTCATCTCCTTTTCCTTCTGCCAGCGGGTGGTGACATCGCGCAGGATGGAGGCGCACCCCACGACCTCGCCGTTGTCGTCCCGCACGACCGACATCGAAAACTCGAGCGATATGCGGCTGCCATCCCTGCGCATGCCCGGCGAGGTGAGGAGGCCGGTCCTGTACTTGGTATCGCCGCTTTCCATGACCCGGAAATATCCTTCCCAGTGGCGGCTGCGGAGGTTTTCCGGGATGATCAGGTCGAGGGATTGACCGATCGCCTCTTCCGCGGCAATGCCGAACATCCGTTCCGCTCCGCTATTCCACACCCGTATGACACCCCGGCGATCGGCGAAGAGGACGCCGTCGCTGCTTTCTTCGATGATCTGCCCGTACAGACGGGACTGGTTGCTGGTCGTTGACATGGTCATTCCTTTAATGCGTCGGTACGCCAAAAAAAAGCGCGGAGCCGAAGCCCCGCGCCGTGTCGGAAAATCCCTAGGCCCCCAGGGCGGCCTTCAGATCCGCCTCGACCGTGGTGATCTGGCCGATGTTGAAGTTCTCCACCAGGAAGTTGAGGACGTTCGGGGAAAGATAGGCCGGCAGGGCAGGGCCGATCTTGATGTTCTTGATCCCCAGGTGGAGGAGCGAGAGGAGGATGACGTGGGCCTTCTGCTCGTACCAGGAGAGGATGAAGGAGAGCGGGAGATCGTTCACCCCGCAGTTAAAGGCGCCTGCCAGGGCGAGCGCGATCTGAACCGCCGAATAGGCGTCATTGCACTGCCCGACGTCGAGGAGCCGCGGGATCCCGCCGATGTCGCCGAACTCCAGCTTGTTGAACCGGTACTTGCCGCAGGCAAGGGTGAGGATCACGCAGTCGTTCGGGACCTTCTCCGCCAGGTCGGTGTAGTAGTTGCGCCCCGGCTTCGCGCCGTCGCAGCCGCCGATCAGGAAGAAGTGCTTGATGGCGCCCGACTTCACCCCTTCGATCACCTTGTCGGCGACCCCGAGGACCGTGTTGTGGCCGAAGCCGACCAGGATCTCCTTGTCCGGGGCGTCGGGAAGGTCGGGGCACTCCAGGGCCTTGTTGATCACCTCGCTGAAGTCCCAGCCGGTGATGTGCTTGATGCCGGGCCACCCCACCTGTCCCCAGGAGAAGAGCCGGTCCTTGTAGACCTCGGCCGGACGCTGGATGCAGTTGGTGTTGAAGATGATGGCGCCGGGGAAGTCGGGGAACTCCTTGTGCTGGTCCTGCCAGGCGCCGCCGAAGTTGCCGTAGAGGTGCGCATACTTCTTCAGGCCGGGGTAGCCGTGGGCCGGGAGCATTTCGCCGTGGGTGTAGACGTCGATCCCTTTCCCCTCGGTCTGCTTGAGGAGTTCCTCGATCATCCGGAGGTCATGACCTGACACGAGGATCCCCTTGTTCTTCCGG
Organism: Geobacteraceae bacterium; assembly: GCA_035490915.1. Classification (GTDB taxonomy): domain Bacteria; phylum Desulfobacterota; class Desulfuromonadia; order Geobacterales; family Geobacteraceae; genus JAMPXD01. The sequence goes on along the minus strand of DATJLB010000204.1, from coordinate 14,986 downwards.
GTACCGAGCTGGACCTTGGTCGGGACCGGGTGGCCGAAGCGCTCCACGTGCCCTTCGTTCAGCATCCCCATCACCTTGATGTTTATCTTGCCGCACTCCATGGCGATGCCGACGTAATCCATGAGCCCCTTGGAGCTGTCGGTGGTGGCGGCCAGCGCCTTGTGGAAGAAGGCGAACACCTCCTCGTCGGTCTTGCCGAGGATGAAGGCGTGGTCGGCGTAGGCGGCCATCCCCTTCAGGCCGAAGATCACGATCTCGATGGCGGAGAGGATGTCAGGGTCGCTGTGCTGGGTCTTCACCCCGTGGGCTTCCCCCTGCTTCACCAGCCCCTCCAGGTTGTCGGCGATCACCCAGGCGGCGGGCCCGTCCGCGATCTGCGGCGCATGGCCGCCGTTCTTTGCCCGGAAAGCGGTCTCGTACTCGGCCTTGACCTTTTCCTTCAGGTCGTAGCACTTCCGGAGTTTGCCGGCGATCTGGACCGGGTCGAAGTCAACGTTGGTGACGGTGGTAAAGAGCCCTTCGATCAGAAAGAGGTCTGCCACCTCGTCCCTTACGCCCAGCTCCCGCCCCTTGTCGGCATAAATGGCAAGCCCTTTCAGGCCATACAGCATCAAGTCCTGGAGTGCAGCAACCTCCGGGTTCTTACCGCACACCCCGACAATCTCACAGCCTACCCCTTTGGCGGCCTGCTCACACTGGTTGCAAAACATGGACATGTCCTTTTCCTCCTTTTTTTTCGGGTGAAATTCCCGTTTTGTGTTCTATGGCGCTATTAACTATAGCCCCGTCGTGTCGTTTTTCAACCTGCCTTGCAACGAAGCATAACCCGCCGGGCACCACGTATCTTTGACCTGGGTCAATATTTCGCAGAATGCGGATGGATCGCCGGAAAAAGCTACGGTGGGTTCCATCTTGTAGGTTTGTCAGGAATATATTATTCTGAAGACATTGGTGCTCATTTCGCAATCGTGGACAACCCATTCCTCCGGCAGCGGTAAAGGAGCTACACCGTGTCAATGTTACGTCCTTTGATCGCATCTCTCGTTATGCTGGCCGCCGCGTCTGCATACGCCGCCGACCTGGGGACGCCGCGCCTCTCCGACGATTTCACGCGGTCGTACTTCAACCCGGACCGCTTCCTTACCGGCGGTGGGATAAAATACGAGCCCGCACAGAACTTTACCCTCGAACCGCAGGTCGGCTTCGGCTATGGGTCATGGGAACGGGAAGCCGGCAGTGGCTACGACGAGGTGATCCACAAGATCCACGCCCAGGCAGGAGGAAAGGTGGACCTCTCCGGCATGGTCTTTGTCTCGGCCTCAGCAAAGGTGCCGGTCTACACGTACCAGCTCACCGGGCACAGCGGGAGCGGAGTTTTCTCCTTCCAGCCCCCTGCTACACGCCACGATTACGATCTGATCCGTCATCCCGGCGGGAACCTGGCGTGGACCGGCGAGATGGGGGTTCACCTCGGTCTGGGGGCAGATCTCAACCTGTTCTACGATATGACACCTTTTGCCGCCGGCACCACGGGGATGAACAGAGTCGGCCAGTCTGAGGAGCGGGTCGGGACGCGGATCATCTTTCATTTCCGTTAAAAGGGGCAACGTTACGATAAGTAGCGTATGAACCAATCCCGTGCCAGGTTCGCCGCCTTCTCCAGGGTGCCCGGTTCTTCGAACAGATGGGTGGCGCCCGGCACAATGGCCAGCTCCCGGACAGATCTCAGGTGTGAAAAAGCTTCCCGGTTGAGCTGCAGGACCTCATGATCGAACTCACCCACAATCAACAGGGTGGGGGCGAGCATGCTTCCCAGGTGCGCAATGGCGAGGTCGGGGCGCCCCCCCCGGGAAACCACAGCCTTGATGACGCCACCCATTTCCGCCGCACCCTGCAGCGCCGCGGCCGCACCGGTACTGGCCCCGAAATAGCCGAAAAGCAGATTTTTCCCCTCCGGCCTGGCGCTGAGCCAACAGGTCACCCCCACGAGCCGCGCGGCGAGGAGGTCAATATTGAACCTGTTGGGGTAGCTGGCGTCCTCCTCCCTGGTGAGGAGGTCGAAGAGGAGCGTTCCGAGTCCTGCTTCCTGCAGGATACCGGCCACGAAGGTGTTGCGCGGGCTGAGTCGGCTCGACCCACTCCCGTGGGCAAAGATAACCACGCCTCGAGCCCCCTGAGGCACAGACAGTGTCCCGTCAAGCCAGACCTCGTTCACGGGTATGCTGACCTGCTGTTCCACGGATCGGGCCATGACAGCTACCCCCTTTCTGAGTTAGATACGTTAGTAAGGATATACCCAGACGGGCGCAGCGCAACCGTGGCAAGGAGGAGACGGATGGAACAGGACAAGTCCAAATGGAACGGCCGGTACGCGGGAGATGGTTTCTTCCTCGGGCCCCACCCATCCCCCTTCCTGGCAGAGCAGATCGACTGGATCGAAGCACACGTCCCCGGCAGGAAGGCTTTCGACACCGCCTGCGGCGAGGGACGCAACAGCATCTTCCTTGCCCGGCGCGGGTTTGCAGTCACCGGGGTGGACATCTCGGAGGAGGGGCTAGCCAAGGCGGCACGGTGGGCCACGAAAGAGGGGGTTGAGATCGCCTTCCGGCAGGCCGACCTGGAGGAGTACGAATTCACCGAGAGCTACGACCTGATCCTCAACTTCAACTTCCTCCTGCGCGACCTGATCCCGAAAATGGTCGCCGCCCTCACCCCAGGCGGGGTGATCGTGTTCGATACGATCCACGACTCTCCCCACCTTGTCGGGCACCACAACAAGGCGTTCCTGCTCAGGCCGGGGGAACTTGAGGCGCTTTTTGCGAGGTTACCAGGGAGGATTATCCTTTCCGAAGAATTCTCTGAAGGACCCGCGCCAACTGCGCGGCTGATTTTCCAGAAAGCGTGAGCCTGGAGGCGTAACCTGGGAGTCCTCATTTCCTTGGGGAAAAAGGTAAGAAGCGGGCTGATGCCGGAGCCGACCCGATCCGGTCAGAATAGTCCGGTGTGCAGCTTGGCGCTGCGCTCGTGGGATGGACGAGGTGTTCGACTCATTGGTGTACTGGTAAAAGTACCGAGAAACTCGCTCCTGACCCGGCAGTGGCAGCTACGGTGATCTCTCCGCCATGATCACTGACAATCCCGTAGGAAACCGCCAGCCCCAGGCCGGTTCCATGTGGCTTGGTGGTGAAAAACGGGGTAAATAGTCTCTCCATGTCCGCATCGGGAATACCGCAACCGTGGTCCCGGATCGTTACTCTCACCCTTTCCCCATTCTGTTCGGGGGCGATGTCCACCTCCAGCCGCCCCCCTTCCGGCATGGCCTGCAGCCCGTTGATGATCAGGTTGGTGAATACCTGCCGCAACCGGTCCTGGTCCCCCTCAATCCGCACATCCTTGCCCCAGTAGTCCCGTGAAATCTGATAGCGGTCCAGCGCGATCTGGTGGCAGATCCGGTCGAGGATGCCGTCCAGCAGCACTCCGAGCGAGAACAGTGCAACGCGCTGCAGCCCGCTGCGGGAGAAGGCCCGCAGGTTGGCCACAATATGCTCGATCCGTCCGGTCTCCTCGACTATGGCGTCCACCTCTTCACGATCCTCGTTGTCGGCAGGTATCGATGACTGGAGCAGTTCGGCATTGCCGCGGATCACCGCCAGCGGGTTGTTGATTTCATGGGCAACGCCCGCCGCAAGCATCCCCAGACCGGCCAGTCGTTCGGACCTGGCCAGCTCTTTCTGGGCGTCCAGCAATTGGTGGCTCTTCTCCTCCAACTGGCGGGTACGCTCCTCCACTTTCTGCTCCAGGGTCCGGTTCAGGGTGCCGACCTCGCGGGCCATGGTGTTGAATTCGACGGCAAGAAGCCCTATCTCGTCGTCGCTGGTGACGGCGATAGGGTCGATCCGCTCGCCGGCGGCCATACGCCTCGCCCCCTCCTCCAGCGCACGCACCGGCCTCGCCAGCCGGCTTCCGATCCAGGTCGAAAGCGTGATCCCGATCAGTGCGACAAAGAGCAGCACGGCGGAGAAGATCAGGTTGAGGTTCTTGCGCAGGTCAAGGAGCGGCTTTTCAGGCATGCCGACGTAGAGCGCGCCGATGATGTCGCCAGCAGGGTCGCGGATCGGCTCATAGGCCGATATGAACCAGTCGTTGAGCACGAAAGCCCGGTCGCTCCAGCGTTTCCCCCTGGTGAGCACATCGCCGGCCACTTCGCGGGACATGAGGGTACCTATCGCCCTTTCACCCGAAGCATCGCGAACATTGGTGGCGATGCGAACATCCCCGAGAAAGATCGTTGCCGCACCACCCCCCTCCCGCTCGAAGACGATCCGGGTAATGGTGTCCACCAGCCGGCTGTCGCCGTTGAGCATGAATCCGGCCTGCAGAGCACCGGCCACCCTCCCGTCGCGGGCTAAAAGGGGCGAAACCGCAACCAGAACCAGGCCGCGCGATTCGCTGTTGCCGGTGACCGCGCGCGCCCGTGGGGTTGGTTTGATGCTGATCTGGGCCGAGGCCGCCAGGTCCGGATTTTCCAGCAGCAACTGTTCCCGGGTGCAGAGCCTCGCCCCGCTGCGAGGTTCTCCCTTCAGGGCCATCGCCACCAGCGGGTCTGCGGCCAGGCTGTCCCCCCGTCGGGTCGGGTTGGCTGTACGGAAATGGACGTTGCCGCGGCTGTCGATCACGTTGAGAAAGGCCAGATGCTCCTCCTGCAACAGCTGCCGGAGCGCCTTTTCCGGGAGCGGCAGGCGACCGGACCCCAGATGGTCGGCCATTGCGGGGGTCAGGCCGGCAACCCTGACTACCGTGGCCAGGTGGTTGATCTCGTCCTCGAACACCTTGCGGGCCAGATTGAGGTCGCTGATCACATTCTGCTGTGCCTGACGGAAGATCCGATCGGTGATCAGCAGAGAGCCGATCAGCCAGCAGAGCAGTATGGCCGCACAGAGCGGCGTCAGCGTGGCAAAGATCAGCTTGCGACGGATGGGAGTGCGCACACGGTTCATTTGCCGTCATTCCCCATCAGCCCGAAGTCGGCAATGCGGCGGTCCAGGGTCCGGCGTGAAATCCCCAGGATCTCGGCGGTGCGGAACTTGTTGTAGTTGTTCCCCTTGAGCACCGCCTCGATATGGTCGCGCTCCATCTCCTCCAGTGGGACCATGCGCGGCCTTGTCTCGGGTGAGGCGGTCGCTGCCCGGACTTTGGTCGCTCCCCCCAGCGGAATGACCTCGATGTTTACCGTAGTGTCGGAGGTGAGGATAACGGCCCGCTCCATGACATTTTCCAGTTCGCGCACGTTGCCGGGCCAGCTGTACTCCTGCAGGGCCGTTAATGCCTCCGGTGAGATGGCGGTGATCTCCTTGGCCATCTTCCCCGCAAACCGTCGCAGGAAATGGTACGCCAGAGGCTCGATGTCTTCGGGGCGGTCCCTGAGCGGAGGCAGGTTGATGGTGATCACGTTCAGCCGGTAGAAGAGGTCCTCGCGGAAGCGCCCCACCTGCACCTCGCGCTGCAGGTCCTTGTTGGTGGCGGCCACGAAGCGGACATCCACCTTCTTGGGGCGGGTGGAGCCGACCGGGATGAAGTCCCGCTCCTGGATCACGCGCAGCAGCTTTGCCTGTACCGACGCGCTCACATCGCCGATCTCGTCCAGGAACAGTGTCCCTCCGTCGGCCTCCTCCAGCAACCCCTTCTGGTTGGTTACCGCGCCGGTAAACGCCCCGCGCAGATGCCCGAACAGCTGGCTTTCCAGCAGGGTATCCGACAGGGCGGCGCAGTTCAGGGAGACAAAGGGGCGCTCACGCCGGCCGCTGTTGCGGTGCAGCGCGCTGGCAATAAGCTCCTTGCCGGTGCCCGACTCGCCCAGCACCAGGATGTTCGCATCGCTGGGGGCCACCCTGAGGGTCAGGTCATATACCTCCCGAAAGCGCGGACTGGCAAAGACGATCGATTCCGGCACCCCCCCTGCCAGTTCCTCCCGCAGCCGGCGGTTCTCCTTTGCCAGATGCCGCAGCTTGAGAACGTTTTCAACCACACTGAGCAGCTTCTCGTTGGGGCACGGCTTGGTCACATAGTCATAGGCACCGAGCTTGATAGCCTGCACCGCATCGTCCACTGTCGCATAGGCGGTCATGATGATCACCGGCAGCTCGGGGCGGATCACCCGGCTCCGCTTGAGAATCTCTATGCCGTCCATCTCCGGCATGCGAAGGTCCTGCAGCAGCAGCTCCGCCTTTTCACCGGCGGGCGACTCCAGGTGCTGCAGTAGCTCGGTGCCACGGCTGAAAGAGGTCACCTGATGCCCTTTGAGCAATTTCTTAAGGTACTTGAGAATCCCTACCTCGTCATCGCAGATGCATATCTGTGCCATGCGCGCTCCTGTCAAGACAGTTTTGCACAATGGTAGTCAATTTTGCACAGTAAAACAATCAAAAAATGCACAGACTCGATGTACCCATCTCCCGGTGGAATTCCGGAAAAGCGCATGACACAAGGGTGAAACCCGTTGTCATGACAATGTATACATATTGGCACACCGTTTGCCGTATACGCTGCGACATTCCGCATACACGACACTTTTGCGCAATTCACATGCGAGTCCATCAGAGAGGAGATGACATGGGTATTTCACGACGGCAGTTTCTGCAGGGAGGGGCGCTGGCCGCAGGGGCAGTTCTCGCCGGCAAGCCGGGGGAGGCGAGCGTCGACACCCCGGACCTGAGGACCAGGGGGCTGAAGAGCACCACCACCATCTGCCCGTTCTGCTCGGTGGGGTGCGGCATCATCGTCCACACCCGGGACGGGAAGGTGGTGAACACCGAGGGGGACCCGCAGCACCCGATCAACCAGGGCTCCCTCTGCCCCAAAGGGAGCGCGCTCTTCCAGATCGCCAACAACGAGCGGCGCCTGCAGAAGGTTATGTACCGCGCCCCCGGCTCGGACCGGTTCGAGGAGAAGTCCTGGGACTGGGCCCTGGACCGGATCGCCCAGCGGATGAAGGAGACCCGCGACCGCTCCTTCAAGGCGAAGGAAACGAACAAGAAGGACAAGAAGGAGTACGTGGTGAACCGGACCGACGGCATGGCCTTTTTCGGGGGCGCCGGCCTGGACAACGAGGAGTGCTACCTCTGGTCGAAGTTCGCCCGCGCCATGGGGATCGGACAACTGGAGCACCAGGCCCGATTATGACACTCGTCCACAGTCGCCGGTCTGGCGGCTTCGTTCGGTCGTGGTGCCATGACCAACCACTGGATTGACCTGAAAAACAGCGACGCCATTCTCGCCATCGGCTGCAACCCGGCCGAGAACCATCCCATCTCGTTCAAGTGGATCGAGCAGGCCCTGGACAACGGCGGGAAACTCATCGCCGTGGACCCGCGCTTCACCCGTACCGCCTCCAAGGCGGACATCTACGCCCAGATCCGGCCGGGGACCGACATCGCCTTCCTCGGCGGGATGATCAACTACGCCCTGCAGAACCGTCTCATCCACGAGGAGTATGTGCGGGAGTACACCAACGCCAGCTTCATCGTGAACGAGCAGTACGACTTCGAGGACGGCATGTTCTGCTCCTTCGACGACCAGGAGAAAACCTACGACCTGAAGTCCTGGGCCTATGCCAACGGCCCGGGCGACCAGCCGCGCCGCGACCCGTCCATGAAGGACCCGCGCTCGGTGTTCCAGCTCCTGAAGAAGCACTTCAGCCGCTACGACGTGGACACGGTCTGCGCCATCACCGGCACGCGGAAGGAGGACTACCTGGCTGTGGCCAAGGCCTTCTGCGCCACCGGCCGGCCGGACAAGGCGGGGACCATCCTCTACGCCATGGGGATCACCCAGTCCACTCACGGCACCCAGAACGTGCGCGCCGTGGCCCTCTTGCAGATGCTCCTGGGGAACATCGGCATCGCCGGCGGCGGGGTGAACGCCCTCAGGGGCGAGTCCAACGTCCAGGGCTCCTCGGACTACGGGCTCCTCTTCCACCTCCTCCCCGGATACCTGAAGTCGCCGGAGTTCGACAACGTGGACCTGAAGGGCTACAACGAGAAATGGACTCCGAAGACCAGGGATCCGAAGAGCGCCAACTGGTGGGGGAACACCCCCAAGTACATCACCAGCATGCTCAAGGCCTGGTACGGCGACCACGCCACCAAGGAGAACGACTTCTGCTACTCCTACCTCCCGAAGCGGTCGGGGAACTACTCCTACTCCAAGATCATCGAGCGGATGGGGAAGGGAGAACTGGAGGGGCTCGTCTGCATGGGGATGAACCCGGCCGTGGGGGGGCCCGACTCGCTCAAGGCGCGGGAGGCGCTGGGAAAACTGCAGTGGCTCGTCACCGTCGACCTCTGGGAGACCGAGACCTCCATCTTCTGGAAACGCCCGGGGGTGAACGCCAGGGATATCCAGACCGAGGTCTTCATGCTCCCGGCCGCCTCGTCGGTGGAAAAGGAGGGGTCCATCTCCAACTCCGGCCGCTGGACCCAGTGGCGCTACGCCGCCATCCACCCGGTCGGGGATGCCCGCAGCGACCTGCACATCATCGACGAGTTCTGCAAGAGGGTGAAGGCGCTCTACGCCAAGGACGGCGGGGCCTTCCCGGAGCCGATCACCCGGCTTTCCTGGAACTACGGCGACGGGCACGAGCCGGACGTAAATCTGGTGGCCAGGGAGATCAACGGCTACTTCACGAAGGAGATGACTATCACCGACAAGGACAAGGTCCTGGAGTTCAAGAAGGGGGACCAGGTGCCTATGTTCAAGTACCTCCAGGACGATGGCTCCACCGCCGGCGGCTGCTGGATCTACTGCGGCTCCTACACGAATGACGGCAACCAGATGGCCCGGCGCGACGCCAGCGACCCGACCGGCCTGGGGCTCTTCCCCAAGTGGTCCTGGTGCTGGCCGGTGAACCGGCGGATCATCTACAACCGCGCCTCGGTGAACCCGGCCGGCGAGCCGTTCAACCCGAAACGGCCGGTCATCGCGTGGGACGGTCTGGAGAAGAAGTGGAAGGGGGACGTGCCCGACGGTCCCTGGCCCCCCATGAACGACGCCAAGGAGGGGAAATACCCCTTCATCATGCTCCCCGAAGGTCATGGCCGGCTCTACGCCCTGGACATGAAGGACGGTCCCTTCCCCGAGCACTATGAACCGGTGGAGAGCCCGACCAGAAACCTTCTCTCCAGGACCCAGAACAACCCGGTGGTGAAGCTGCCGGCCAACGTCTCCAGCGACCTGGCCAAGTATCCCTGCATCGGCACCACCTACCGGGTGACCGAGCACTGGCAGGCCGGGGCCATGACCCGCAGCCTCCCGTGGCTGGTGGAGCTGGTGCCGGACATGTTCGTGGAGATCAGCGAGACCCTGGCCAGACAGAAGGGGATCGCCAACGGCGACCAGGTGAAGGTCAGCACCGAGCGGGGGAGCATCCAGGCCAAGGCCCTGGTCACCTCCCGGCTGAAACCCTTCAACGTGGGGGGAAAGATGATCGAGCAGGTGGGGATGCCGTGGCACTTCGGCTATGCGGGGCTCGCTACCGGCGACAGCGGCAACGTCCTGACCCCGACCGTAGGGTGCGCCAACACGAGCATCCCGGAATTCAAGGCATTTCTCTGCTCCATCGACAAGGGAGGCAAACGCGCATGAGTTCTTCGACCATCGATTACACGACCACGAGAGCATTTCTCATTGACACCACCAAGTGCACCGGCTGCCGCGGCTGCCAGGTGGCCTGCAAGCAGTGGAACCAGCTGGAGGCGGAAAAGACCTCTTTCTTCTCCGGCGAGGGGTACCAGAACCCGCCGGCCATGTCGGAGCACACCTTCACGCGAGTAAAGTTCAAGGACTACGAAAAGAACGGCCAGCACGAGTTCGCCTTCTACAAGGAGATGTGCATGCACTGCAACGATCCGGCCTGCGCCTCGGTCTGCCCGGTCGGCGCCTTCCGGAAGACTGCGGAAGGTCCGGTGGTGTACGACGGCACGCGCTGCATCGGCTGCCGCTTCTGCATGATGGCCTGCCCCTTCGGGGTCCCCAAGTACGAATGGAGCAAGGCGTTTCCGCTGGTGAAGAAATGTACCGGCTGCTACAGCCGGGTGAAGAACGGCTTGCACCCGGCCTGCGCAACTGCCTGCCCCACGGCCATTACCTACGGCACCAGGGCAGAAATGCTCGAGGAGGCGGAAAAACGGCTCAGGAACCGGCCGAAGCGCTACTTCAAGACCATCTACGGCAAGGAGGAGGCCGGGGGTACGAGCGTCCTCTACCTCACCCAGCAACCGCTGGACGAGCTGGGGTTCAAGCCGGTCACCAAGCGCCCCCTCCCCTCTTATACCTGGCAGGCCCTGCGCTTCGTGCCGGGGGTCTTCCTCACCGTCGGCGGCACCCTGTCGGCGGTCAGCTGGTTCCAGCACCGGAAGGAACGGATCAGGCGGGAGGAGAAAGAACAGAAAGTTGAGAAAGAAATGAAATAACCCCCTACGCCCCATAGGACCTATAAAAGGAGCTTTATATGACAGCAGCAAAGCTGATAATGAACGAAATACGGGGCTACCACCGCTTCCTGAAGCTGATGATGGCCCTGGTCGCCGTGGGGGCGCTCGCCACCCTGGTCCGCTTCGTCTTCGGGCTGGGGGTGACCACAAACCTGAACGACACCTACCCGTGGGGACTCTGGATCTCCTTCGACGTGGTAACGGCAGTGCCGCTGGCGGCCGGGGCCTTCACCATCGGGATCGTGGCCCACGTCTTTCACATCAGGAAGCTGGAGCCGCTGGTCCGGCCGGCCATCGTCACCGGCTTCCTCGGCTACTCGCTCGTCTGCGTGGGGCTCATGCTCGACCTGGGGCAGCCGCAGCGGGGGATCAACGTCCTGGGCTACTGGAACATCCACTCCCCCATGTTCGAGGTCTCCATGTGCGTCATGGCCTACACCACGGTCCTCACCCTGGAGTTCCTCCACCCGGTGGCGGAGCGGTTCGGCTGGCACCTCCCCTTGCGGCTGCTTCGCACCCTGGAGCTCCCCTTCGCCATCCTGGCGGCCATGATCTCCACCCTGCACCAGTCCACGCTCGGCACCTTCTTCCTCATTGCCGTGGACAAGCTGCACAACCTCTGGTACAACCCGCTCCTGCCGCTCCAGTTCTGGCTCTCCGCTATCTTCACCGGGCTCTCCATCGTCATCTTCGAGGCGAGCCTGGTGCACAAGTACATGGGGCAGCCGGACGAGTCGGAACTGCTGGCCACGCTGACCAGGATCATCCCCTGGGTCATGGGGGTCTACATCGCGGTCAAGTTCTACGCCCTCGCCTTCCTCACCCACGGGCCGCTCTTCGACCGGCCGGTGCTCCTGGCGCTCTTCCTCGTGGAGGTGGTGGTCGGCCTGTTCGTCCCCTTCGGCATCTTCCTGACGAAAAAGGTCCGCACCGACAAGCGGCTGCAACTGCGGGCCGCGAGCCTCGTCATCTTCGGCCTCATCCTCAACCGCTTCAATGTCTCCATGTTCGGCATGGAGCAGGCCAACCAGCTGATCTACGTGCCGTCGCTCATCGAATCGCTGGTCACCATCGGCATCATTGCAGCCCACATCCTCTTCTTCGTGCTGATCGCCAAGTACTTCCCGATCTTCGAGCACCATCCCGAAGCGACCGACTACACCATCCCCGATCGCTTCCGCCGGATCGAGGGGGATGAACATGGTCACCACGCCGGCAAAGGACTGGCCAATTGATGCCGGTTTTCTCAACTGACAACAGCAGACATGATGTAACCGGCGTCATATTGGCCGGTGGCAGATCCAGCCGCATGGGGAGTAACAAGGCGTTGCTCCCCTACCGCGGCGGACGCTTCATCGAGGCGATTTATCGCCAGCTGGGCAATCATTTCAGCGAGGTGCTGCTGGTCACCAACACCCCCGAACAGTACGACTTCCTCCCCTGCCGGAAGGTGCCGGACATCTTCCCCGGCATGGGAGCCCTGGCCGGCCTGCATTCCGGGCTCGCCCACAGCAGCACCCCGCACATCTTCGTAGTTGCCTGCGACATGCCGTATCTGAACGACACCCTCATCGGCACTCTTGCAGCGCTGCGCCACAGTGCCGACCTGATCATCCCCGAGAGCCCTTACGGCCTTGAGCCGCTCCACGCCCTGTATGCCAGGGAGTGCCTCCCCCACATGGCCGCTGCGCTCCATGACAACCGGCGGCGCATTGTCTCCTTTTTCGATCGGGTCAACGTCTGCTGTTTCGGCAAAGAGAAGGTGGCGGCCATTGACCCGGCGTTTGCCACGTTCAGCAACATCAATACTCCGATAGATTATTATGCCCTGCGCGAAGGGGAACGGCGTTCAAGCCCAGATGCACCCCTCCTTCCCCTCCCGTTAAGTCATTCTTGTCGAGGTTAGCGGATGGTCACCATTCAGGAGATCAAGCGGCACTATTTTTTCACCGATGCGGACGCCGAACTGCTGAAGTCGCTGCGCCCCCTTGCCGATTCGGTACAGGAGCGGATGGCCGACGAGTTCTACGATTATCTGCTCGGCATCCCCGAAACGGCGGCATTTCTCAAGGATGACCTGCTCCGCAAGCGCCTGCGGAAAACTCACCAGGATTGGTTCGTCAATCTGTTCTCCGGAAGCTACGACAATCTGTATCACCATACGCTCAGGCGGATAGGGCAGGCCCATGTGCGGATCGGCCTCAATGCCCACTTTGTCAATGCCGCCATGAACGTCGTCCGTCATTTTCTGATCGAGGTCCTGCAGGAGAACTTTCCCGACCTGCCTGAACGGCGCAAATACCGCAATGCCGTTGAAAAGATCATCGATATCAACCTGGATGTCATGAGCGCTTCGTATCAGGAAGAAGAGCTGAACAAGGTCTTCCTTTCCCACAGTCTGGAATCGAAACTGATCCATGCGGCAGAGCGCTTTACCTACGGGCTCAACCTGATCCTCGTGGTCGCGCTCGCCGGTGTCTCCCTGTCGGTTATCGGCCTCTTCGTCTGGGATATCAGTCACATCTTCCACGGGGATGTGGAGAAGGGGATCCTCGGTGCTCTCGGCACACTCCTGATTATCTGGATGATGATCGAACTGATGGATAATGAAATAAAGACCCTCAAGGGGGGCAAGTTCAACATTCTGGTGTTCATCGGGGTCATCATCGTTGCCCTTATTCGGGAAATTCTCATTTCGACGTTGCGCCACGATGCCCTGGATACCCAGATTTTTCTGGCCGGCACCCTGCTGATTCTCGGTTTTGTCTACTTCCTGGTGGCCAAAAGTCAGCACCTCCCTGGCCAGTCAGGCACAAAAGGCTGATCGTCTCCCGGATATCCTTCCAGCTCTTCCAATCTCACGTACCACGGTCGGCTCGAAGCCGCAGTGCATCATGCACCGCCTGGGGACTCTCGGAGGAGGGGCTCGCCAAGGCGCGCGTCTCCCCGACGGCACGGCTTATCTTCCGCTCGCAGCAGGCGACGCTCACCTCCCTGATGAAAGGGTCGGCATTGTCTGGTACCATGTATGTATGGTGTGGAATACCCGTTTCCAATGTCCCAGGAGGAACCGTGCAGAGCGATCTGAACGAGAGAATTGTGGCCCGCGGCAAGGAACTGTTTGCCGGCATCGCCGAGGAAAAACCGTCCCTCTTCGACCGGCGGACCTGGATGGGGAAGGTGATGGAATGGTGCATGCAGAACGAGCAGTTCAAGACCCGGCTGTTCCGCTTCGTCGACGTCTTCCCTTCCCTCACCACCGGCAGGCTGCTGGCCGATCACATCCGCGACTATTTCGGCGACGAGCGGGACATCCCCCCCATCCTCGCCACCGGGGCGAGGATGGCTGGGAGACTCGGGGCGGTCGGCGGCGCGGTCCTCGGGAAGGTCCTGTCCGCCAACATCGAGGAGATGGCCCGCCAGTTCATACTCGGCCAGACTACCGGCGAAGCGGTGCGGAGCCTGGAGCGGCTCCGCCGGGACGGTTTCGCCGCGGCGGTCGACGTGCTGGGGGAAGCGACCCTCTCCGAGGAGGAGGCGGAAGCATACACCGCCACCTATCTGGAACTCCTCGCCGCCCTCGGCGACGCTGAAAAAGGGTGGCAGGCGTTCCCCGGCACGGGGGGCGCGCCTGAGCTCGACTGGGGCCATGCCCCGAAGATCAACGTGGCAGTGAAGCCGACCGCGCTTTACTGCCTGGCCAATCCCCAGGACTTCGAGGGGTCGGTGGTCGCCATCCTCAATCGATTGCGCCGCATCTGCGCCAGCGTGGCGGCTTTAAACGGCTTTCTCTGCATCGATATGGAATCGTACCGCCACAAGGGGATCGCCCTGGAGGTCTTTCGCCGGCTCAAGCTGGAATACCCCGACTATCCCCACCTCGGGATCGCCCTCCAGGCCTATCTAAAGGACACCGACGCGGACCTGGACGAGTTGATCGCCTGGGCGAGACGGCACGATGTCCGGATCTCCGTCCGGCTGGTCAAGGGGGCCTACTGGGACTACGAGACGGTCCGGGCGAGACAGAACGGCTGGGAGGTCCCGGTCTGGACCATCAAGGCGGAGAGCGACGCCGCCTTCGAACGCCAGGCACGGAAGATCCTGGAAAACCACGAGGTCTGCCACCTCGCCTGCGCCTCGCACAACATCCGCTCCATCGCGGCGGTGCTGGAGCTGGCCAGGGAGCTGAACGTCCCTGCGGAGCGGTACGAGTTCCAGTTCCTGTACGGGATGGCCGAGCCGGTCCGGAAGGGGATCCTGAAGGGGGTCGGCCGCGTCCGCCTCTACTCCCCCTACGGCAACATGGTGGCGGGAATGGGGTACCTGGTCCGGCGCCTCCTGGAAAACAGCTCCAACGAGTCGTTCCTCCGTCGGAGCTTTGCGGGCGACCGCCAGATCGAACGGCTCCTGGAGGACCCGCTCGTGACCGCCGAACGGGAGCGGGCGGCCCGCGCCGCCAGGCCGAAGAAGGAGCGGCAGGGACCGGCGGGGCTTCCCCC
>DATJLB010000203.1:0-6630 GCA_035490915.1 Geobacteraceae bacterium | reverse complement strand
TACCTTGGCCGATAGAGATTCATCCTCCCCTTTCGGCTGGGGTTCCTGCACCGCTTGTTGTTCCTGTGGCGCTTGTTGCTTGTTTATCTGCTCTTTCAGCTCCTCAATGGTTTTCTGCTGTTCTTCGATGGTCTTTGCCTGGCTCTTTATGGCGTTTTCAAGCGCATTAAGCCGTTCACCGGTATCCTGAGCAAACGCGGCAGTGCTCAGAGAGCAGACCGCAACAATGCCCAGGAGACAGCGCAACTGTCTCATAGTTCCTCCACATGTAAAAGCGTGCCAGGGCATACCCCTGTCATGACCGTTATAAACGGTTATGGGGATGCCTGTTGCAAAGGGCTACTTATGGAATTGTCACGGAGGTCAGGCGGGAGGGGCGCGATTGTTGGCCGGGGTGAAGAAGAGTTTGGTAACGACGGCCAAGGCAGGCCGGGTGTAGACGGTATCGACGAGTTGCCTTTGGACTTCGAATGCGGGAAAAGCGTAGTCAGAGTCGGATTGATGATGGATTGCCAGGCATATTGAGCATTCGGGATGATCGTCGCCGTCATCATGGTGATGGAACGCCGTCACCAGTGTAGAAACGAGGAGGAGGCAAAGACAAATGAGAGCCAGATGCTTGCGCATGGCCTTATGTATAATCCCGTGAGGGAAATTGTCAAGGATTCTTTGAAAGGCGGCTTTGGCCCCAATATCCCGTAATGGAGTCGAACCTACAATTATGGCTCCCCGGGCGGGACACGCAGCAAAACTTTTTCTCGCACTCTTTCAGCTTCTTGTTGAACCCGGTCACGAAGAATCATCCGAGACCAGAATATACGTTTCAGAGACTTGCTTCGCCACTCATAATGTCCCAGCCTTGACCTGTATGGAGGTTTCATAAGTCTCAGTACCAACGGCGAGGTAAAGATTGCCTTCAGTAATGGTGATCGACCAGTTGATAACCCTTTCCAGGTGAATAACGAGCGTGTTTATGAAAGAAGGTTCAACGCTGGCGACGGTTAGGTTGTTAATCATCGTCAGCTTAGGCAGGTGTTGTTGATCCCAACTCGTGAGGGATCTTCCGCAGGCCAGCAAAGCCACTCTGCCTGAATGACGGCTTGCCTTGATAATCCTGTCTGCATCGGGGAGCCCAACTTCAACCCACAGCTTCACTCGATCATCAGGCTCCTTAACCCAGATATCCGGCTCGTCCGTGGCACACAATCCCTTTGTAAAGGTTAAATCTGGCTCGAAGAAGATGGCTAAAGCCAACAATCTTGCCACAAGTCGTTCTTCAGTCTCGGACGGGTGCTGGGCTACCGTTGTCTGAATGGTTTCATAGAAACCATGATCAATATCTGAGAGCTGTAAAGTTGCCTTATAGACAGTTGAGGGTAATGCCATTATCGGATTCCCTTGAAGTTCATTTTGGCCGATTTCCTCTGGCCATCTGGGTCAGTAAACGATCCAGAGCAGAAGCGAAGCGGTTACGGTCGGTGAGGTTGAAGGCAGCAGGGCCTCCCTGGACGAAACCTCCGTCACGCAATTCCATCATCAAGTCTCGGACCGAGAGCCGTTCACCGACGTTTTCTTCCGTGTAGAGTGCGCCACGTGGGTCTATGGCTACGCCCCCATTGGCAACGATCCTGGCAGCAAGAGGTATGTCTGCTGTAATCACCAGGTCATCTGGTGCGGCATGTTCGGCGATATAGTCGTCAGCGACATCGAAGCCATCCTCTACAACAACCGACTCGATCATTCCTGTTTCATGCTTGGATAGTTTCTTGTTGGCAACCAGACAGACCGGAACCTGAAGTCGTTGTGACGCGCGGAACAGGATTTCTTTGATCACCCGAGGACAGGCGTCAGCATCAACCCATATCTTCATATCACACATGGACAGGGGTAACAGCTATTCCCCGCCCAACTCCTTGAAGGTCTCTTCTTGGCCGGTTTCAGTTTTTGAAACCTTCTCCAGTTTACGCTGCTGTTTTCCCTCCTGCTTCCGTTTACGGTCAAGTTCCTTTTTGCGTTTTTCGAATGAATAGTTTGGTTTTGCCATCCGAGACTCCTTATGTGGTAAAAAAAAACCCCGGAAGGATTCCGGGGTTCCTGATTTCAGTGGTCAGTTGCCGCTTATACTCGCTTTACGTTCGCGGCTTGCAACCCTTTAGGCCCCTTGACGACATCAAACGTGACCTTATCCCCTTCAGCAAGAGATTTAAAGCCGTCACCTGTGATTGCAGAGAAGTGACAGAACACATCGTCACCATTCTCCTGCTCAAGAAAACCAAACCCCTTGCTGTCATTAAACCATTTTACTGTGCCGTTTGCCATTTGTACTTTCCTTCTCCATCTTCGTTGTGATTTTCACGATAAATCGTGTTAATTTAAACCGTATCAGGTATAGATAACGATAGCAAGCGAAAAAGATGGCTTGCGAAATAATAACCATGTTGACATTCAAATTAGTTGCACACATTGCGGGAAAAGTGTGCTATGGTATCTTCGCTTGTTGAAGTTGCAGCCTCCGAGACTTTGAGAGTTACGGGGGTTTTTTTTGTTCAGGCGAGGAGGTGGCGAATGGACGTTACCGTTCACAACAATGATATCGATCGGGCACTGCGCGACCTCAAGCGGATGGTGCAGCGAGAAGGGCTCATGCGGGAGCTTAAACGGCGCACTGCCTACGAGAAACCGTCGATTAAGAAAAAACGGAAGAGCTTGGAGGCGGAACGTCGCCGTCGGAAGCTCCTGCGCCGGAGAAAGCCGGAAAGAGATTAATCTTCCGCACAATCTTCAAGATCAAACATAGAAATCCGCTGTTACGGGTCTTGTCGGATCCCCGATACCATTATTTATCACCGTAGTTCACAACCGCTGTTCCCGGAAAAAATCAACGCCACGTGTAGGCCACTGATATAGGATACATCAGAGGATACATGAACGAAAAAGGGAGTTAACCTAATCGGCTAACTCCCTTATTTTTATGGCTCCCCAGCGCGGACTCGAACCACGGACAAGGTGGTTAACAGCCACCTGCTCTACCGACTGAGCTACTGGGGAATGTATGTTCCCCGTAAGTTGTTAACCTTACGGCCCTTCTTGCCACCTTGGGGGGCATGTTCTATACCCTTGAAACCCTCGTAGCCAAAAGAGAAGTTTCATATAACATACCAGGTTGTGCCTGTCAACAGGAAACTACAGGCTTGCCGCAGCAAGCAGGGGGTATCCGCCTTGTCAGTGGAAACCCGGCAATGTGGGTTACTCCTTACTCAGATTAAATTTCTCGACCATTTTCTGCCGATAGTCCACGATCTCCTTCCGCAGCGACGAGAGTTGACTGATCTTCTCGTCCACCTTGTTGATGTGAACATCCAGTATGTCGATCAGGCGCGGAATCATGTTGTCGGTCCGCCGCGCGTCCCCGTAAGCCTCATACAGGTCCTGCATCTCCTTGATGGTCAGGCCGAGCTCCTTCAACTTCAGGATGAACTTGAGTCTCCTCACAATGTACGGGGTATAGGCCCTGCTCCCCCCTTCCGGCCGCTGGGCGGCTTCGATGATCCCCACTTCTTCCCAGTAGCGGAGTGTCCGGGTGGTCAGTCCCAGGCTGGTGGCGACATCGCCGATCGGGATCAATTCTTCATCTTCCTTGGTCTTGTGCATGCAACCTCACCTTTACGTAAAATATTTAGCTAATGTGTAGTCGAAATTATGACGTTTGTCAATTCCTTATGGCCATCAGGGGAAGTAGAAGAGCGTTGAGACGCGCACAAATTAACCAGATAAAAAAATGTTTTATTATGACTTGACATAAACGTAAACTGGATATATCGTATGGTGTAGTCAGGATTGCACCAGGCGATGGCAGTGTAAAAGACACCACATATTGCAGTATTGGAGCAATGGGAGGCCCGAGGGGCCGCATTTTAGATGCGGCCATACATTAACGTAATGGAGAAATAGAGCACCGGGATCCCGATCACCGGGCGGTTGACGGATGCAGATCGCCAGATAACAGAACGGAGGTTTATATGTCTGAGTTGCGCTCGAGGATCAGAAGGACGAGTCTCCACGGGAAGATCATGGCTGCCGAGGACACCATCCCTTTCTTCCGCAACGGCATGGACCTGGGGTGGTCGGGGTTCACCCCGGTAGGCTACCCGAAGGTAGTCCCCCTTGCCCTGGCCGACCACGTTGAGCGGAACAACCTGCAGGGGAAGATGCGCTTCAACCTCTTCATCGGCGCGTCCATCGGCGCCGAGGTGGAGGACCGCTGGGCGAGCCTTCAGATGACCGACAAGCGCTGGCCCTACCAGACCGGGAAGGTGGTGCAGCAGCAGGTAAACACAGGCGTGGTGCGCATGGGTGACAAGCACCTCTCCCTCTATGCCCAGGACCTGGCCTACGGCTTCTACACCAAGGAGCGCGGGGGCGGATTCGACCTTGGGCTCATCGAAGCGTCCGGCATTGCCGAGGACGGGTCCATCATCCTCTGCGGATCCGTGGGGGTGGCCCCCGAGGTGATCCAGAACTCGGACAAGCTGATCATCGAGATCAACACCGCCATTCCCTCCTTCGAAGGGCTCCACGATATAGTCATGACCGAGCGCCCCCCCTTCAAGAAGCCGTACCTGGTGACTCGTGTGGACGACCGGGTCGGCACCCTCACGGTGCCGTGCGACCCGGACAAGATCGTAGCCATCGTGGAGTCGAACATGCCGGACAGGGGCCGTCCCCTTTCACCTCCCGACGAGCTCTCCGAGCGCATTGCCGCACACATCCTCGATTTCTTCCAGCTCGAGGTGAAGGCTGGGCGGTTGCCGAAGAATCTCCTGCCGCTCCAGTCGGGAGTCGGCAACATCGCCAATGCCGTGGTGGGGGGGCTCGCCGCGGGCCCCTTCTCCGGCGTCAACGTCTGGACCGAGGTGCTCCAGGACACCATGCTCGACTTCTTCGATTCCGGCAAGCTCGACTTCGCCTCCGCCACCTCCCTCTCACTTTCCGAGCCCGGTTTCCAGCGCCTTTACGCTGACTGGGAACGGTACACGAGTCGGGTCGTGCTCCGGCCGATCCAGTACAGCAACCATCCCGAGCCGGTCAGGCGGCTGGGGGTCATTGCCATGAACACCCCGGCGGAGTTCGACATTTACGGCCACGCCAACTCGACGCTGGTGAACGGAAGCCGGATGATCAACGGCATCGGCGGCTCCGGCGACTTTATCCGCAACTCATACCTCTCCATCATGCACTCCCCGTCCACCAGGCCTACGAAGAGCGATCCCACCGGCATCACCTGCGTGGTGCCGTTCGTCACCCACGTGGACCACACCGAGCACGACCTGGACGTTCTGGTGACCGAGCAGGGGCTCGCCGACCTGCGGGGGCTCTCTCCGCGGGAGCGGGCGAAAGAGATCATCACCAAGTGCGTTCACCCCGACTATCAGCCGATCATGCAGGAGTACTTCGAGCGTTCCCGGCGGGAGTGCTGTGAAAAGGGGATCGGCCACGAGCCCCACATGCTCTTCAAGGTCTTCCGGATGCAGCAGCATTTGGCCGAGCACGGCACCATGAAAATCGCGAACTGGGATTGAGCGAGTGCGGCCTTCCGACCGCCTCGCCGCCGTGTCCTCGGCCCCTCCTTGTGCGGCGTAGCGCTGCTACGCCTCCGCGGGGAGCCTGCGGGCCGGCGACGATTCGGCCGAAATTCCGCACCCGCAGGTAAACCTTTAAAAGGGGCGACCGGCAGGCCGCCCCAAACGAAGCAGAAAGGAGGAGCGCGGTATGGCGGCAAAGAGCTACAACTGGAGCGAGATTGCGCAGCATCCCAAGTACCTGCAACTGAAGAGCAAGAAGAGGACGTTTCTGTTCGGCTGGTGGATCGCCTCGTCGGTCTACTACTTCCTGTTGCCGATTCTCTCCGGCTACGTGCCCGACCTGTTCCGGATCAAGATCATCGGCGCCATCAACTTCGGCTACCTGTTCATCCTGTCGCAGTTCGTCGTGGCGATCTTCGTGGCGATCTACTACACGCGGGTGGCCAACAACGAGTTCGACCGACTGACCGCAGAACTGGTCAACGAAATCCACAGTGGGGAGGGGAAACATGCTGAGACAAGCTTTGCTGGCGATCACGCTCACGCTGCTTTCGGCCACGGCCGCGCTTAGTGCCGAACCGGTAAAACAGACAACTCCGGCTGCTTCTGCCGTGGCGGCTCCGGCTGCGCCGCAGGCGGCGCAAGGGACACAAATGCCGCAGGCGGCTCCGGCAGCTGATGCGGCCAAGGCCGCCGCGCCGGCCGCGGCGCCTGCCGCACCGGCCAAGGTGAAGCCGAACCGCGCCATCACCATCACCATGTTCATGGCCATCATCGGCATCACCCTCTGCGTGGTGGTCTGGGCCGCCAAGCGGACCACCTCGGCCGCCGACTTCTACGCTGCCGGCGGGGGGATCACGGGCCTGCAGAACGGTTGGGCCATTGCCGGCGACTACATGTCCGCCGCGTCGTTCCTCGGGATGTCGGGGCTCATCTCCTTGTACGGGATCGACGGCTTCATGTATGCGGTCGGCCCCATGTTCTCCTTCATCGCCATCCTGCTCGTGGTGGCGGAGCCGTGCCGCAACGCCGGCAAGTTCACCCTGGG
>DATJLB010000202.1:0-9665 GCA_035490915.1 Geobacteraceae bacterium | reverse complement strand
CCCGATGATGAACGGGAGGCGGATCACTGCTCCGCCGAGGAGGGTGTAGGAGGGGAAGCCGTACCCGGTGGGGATGAAGTTTTCCACGATGGCGAACTTCTCGAAGGGATAGGGGCCGAACAGTCCCTCGTAGAACGTAATGTAGCGTGCGCTCGCATCGAGGTAGGACTCCGCCAGGGACGCGTTTGCAGGCGAGAAGTAAGCGTAGAGCGGCAGGGCTCCCCTCTTGCGTTCGGTGACGACGTACCTGCCGGCGGAAAGGGAGAGGGATGTCACCGGATGTTCCTCCTCCCAGACGGAGAAGCTCCTGTCTCCCCTGGTCCCCCGCTCCAGGCGTCTCCCCGCGGTTACCGCCTCGATCCCGGCAGGGGCCGTCACCTCCACGGTCCGCCTGGCCGGTACGCCGGGGGCCTCCGGATACCAGTCCGCCCCCCCGCCGAGGAAGACCCCCTCCTCCGCGATGACCCCGTTCACCCCGTAGGAGGGGTCTTCGGTCGTGGCTGTCCGGCCCGGCAGCGGGTCGTTGAACGACGCCCGATAGCCGATGCCGACCCGCACGGTGCGCTCCCGGCCCCCGGGATAAAACCCTACCGTCAGCGTCCCGCCGGTAAATGCAACCGGCACCTCCTGCCCGTCCACGGTGACGTGCAGAACCGTCGCACCGGGATGCAGGGCGAAGGGGAGGCGCGTCGCGCCATGGGGGTTGAGGGTAACCGTGCACTCGCCGGTCAGGAGGTGTGCCGCGGGTTCAAGTGTTACGGCAATCCGCTCGTGCATTATCTCCGGAGCTCCTCCCCCGTGGCAGGCGGTGCCCGCCGCGAGGGGAAGCCATACGGCTGCCAGGATCATCATGAACCAGCGTCTCATGCACACCCCCTCTCGAGCGACGGCGCTGACGGCGGCAGGGTCACCCGCTCCCGGCCGTCAGTAGTAGTATACCTTCCTTTTCCGGGTGGTGCGATTCGCCTTCTTCTTCGCCTTCGCCGCCCCCGACAGGGAGAGGATGTCGGCCTGGGAAATCCGCCACAGGCCGTCCTCCTTGGCGAGCTTGAAGTCCCGGGTTTTGGTCGAGGTGCTGCCGCTGCTCTCTTCCAGCCCCACCTTCGCCCGGATGACCACGCTGTCTTCGCTCTTGACGGTGACCCGGACCTCCTGGAGCTTTTCCCAGCAGCAGACGGGGCGGCAGGGTGCCGCAGCAAGCCTCCCGATGAATCCCTCCTTGGTCTGCTGCCCGCCTGCCATGGTCCGGTCGTACAACTCGTCGTACCTCGCGTCCCGCCAGAGGTCGAGAATCTCGCCGAAGCCCCGTTCGGCCTCGACCTTCAGCTCGTCCTCGCTCAGGTACGCCGTTTTCCCCTGGACAGCAGAGGCCCCGCAGAGCGACACCGCCAACAGCACCAGCAAAACCAGCTTCCTCATATTCCCTCCTCGGCACAAAATTAGTCAATACTAATAAAAAGAGGCCGCCGCTGCAAGCACTTTATTTGCGGAGGGTGGTCGAAAACGGTTCTCCTGAGGTCACAGCGACCGCTCGGCAGCCTCGGCGATCAGCCTCAGTTTCGCCATCATGGCGGCGAACTTCTTCGGCTTCAGCGACTGGGGGCCGTCCGAAGAGGCGTGTTCCGGGTCGGGGTGCACCTCGATCATCAGGCCATCGGCACCGGCCGCTACGGAGGCGAAGGCCATGGGGGCCACGTAGTGGTAGTTGCCGGTGCCGTGGGACGGGTCGGCGATCACCGGAAGGTGGGTCTTCTCCTTGAGGACCGGGATGGCGGAGAGATCGAGGGTGTTGCGGGTAGCGGTCTCGAAGGTGCGGATCCCCCGTTCGCAGAGGATCACCCCCTGGTTACCCTCGCTCATGACGTACTCCGCGCTCATCAGGAATTCCTGGATGGTCATCGACATCCCCCGCTTGAGGAGGACCGGCCGCTTCAGCTGGCCCACCTTTTTCAGGAGAGCGAAATTCTGGGCGTTGCGCGCCCCGATCTGGAGGATATCGGCGTACTCGGCCACCAGCTCCGCCGTCTCGGGGTTCACCACCTCGGTCACCACCGGGAGCCCCGTCTCCGTCCGAGCCTTGGCCAGGAGCTTCAGCCCCTCTTCCTCCATCCCCTGGAAGGAATAGGGAGAGGTGCGCGGCTTGAAGGCGCCCCCCCTCAGGACCTGGGCACCCGCCTCTTTCACGGCGATCGCGGTCTCGATGATCTGCCGCTCACTCTCCACCGAGCAGGGACCCGCCATGACGATGATCTCCCTGCCGCCGATGGCGACCGTGTCGCTCACCCTGACCTGGCTCGGCTCCTTCTTCACCTCCTTGGAGGCGAGCTTGTACGGCTGGAGGATCGGGACCACGCTCTCCACCCCCGGCATCGATTCGATCGACTGGAGCACCTGCTTCCCCCGTTCGTCCCCGATCGCCCCGATCACGTCCCGGGTGGTCCCGTGGATCACATGCGGCTTGTACCCCAGCTCCCTGATCCGCTTCAGCACCTCGTTCTTTTCTTTCTTCTCCGCTCCTGCCTTCATGACGATGATCATCTCCCTCTCCTTTGCCGCGGCTTCGATAAAAGTGCTTTTCTCTGTGCCGCAGGTGTTATTGCGAAAGCAAAAAGGCCGGAGGATCTTCCCCCGGCCTTGAAACATGTCTCCATGATTGAAACGGAAAAGCCGGGGGTCGGTTCCTGTCCACCCTCGGCTTTCGGTCGTTTAGTTGAGTTGCGGCTCCTCCTAAATCAAACCTCTACCCGGGCAGACGGCCTAAAATAAAAGCCGTACCAAAAGGAAAAGCCGAAATAGGAAAAAAAGCCGCGCGTAATCATGGTGCCCATATTTGCCGATTTTAACGGTCGTGTCAAGCACAAATTTGGCTTCCTCCCGTTCTTCCTCCCCTTTGTCACCACACCGTTGTTCCGTCGTACACTATGTGATAGTATGGATGAAAAGCCGGCCGCTGCCGGCCAAAGAAGAAAAAGCCCTTTGGTGACCTGTCCCGGCCGGACCGTCGGTTGGTGAAGGCACCGTTGAAGCACCGTTATTTGATTCTTCCCAGGAGGTTTGATGATCACCTGCAGCAAACGGACCCTTCCCAATGGCCTGCGCCTCGTGGCGGTCGAGATGCCCCACCTTCACAGCGCCGAGATCGCCTTTTACGTCAAGGTAGGCGGGCGGAACGACCCGGCGGAGAAGGCCGGCATCTCTCATTTCCTCGAGCATATGCTGTTCCGCGGCACCGAGGAGCACCCCTCGACCCTGGAACTGGAAACCGCCTTCGAGGCGATCGGCGGCAGTGTCAACGCCGCCACGGACGAAGAGAGCACCTGCTACTTTTCCCGGGTCCATCCGAGCCAGGTGTCCCAGGGGATCAAGCTCTTCTCCTCCATGCTTCTCCGCCCCACCCTTCCCGGGATCGACGTCGAGAAGCGAATCATCACCGAAGAGGCACTTGAAGACATCAACGAGTTGGGCGAGGAGATCAACACCCACAACCTCGCCAGCAAGCTCCTCTGGCCGGATCATCCGCTCGGCGCTCCGACCATCGGCTACCTGGAAACCATCGAGGGGTTCACCCGCGCCGATCTGAACGCCCACATGGCCCGCTTTTATCTCCCCGGCAACACCGTGGCGGTCATCGCTGGCGATATCAAAGCCGACATCGCCTTCGCGGCCTGCGAAGAGGCCTTCGGAGAATGGACCGGGCCTGCCGTCCTCCCCGACACCCCAGTCGTCCAGAGCCAGACCGCGCCGCAGTCGATCTTTGTGACCGACTCCGACAGCCAGGTCCACCTCCAGGTAGCTTTCCGCGGCTTTGCCCGTCCCGACCGCCGGATCATGGCGACCCGCCTCCTCCGGAGGGTCCTCTGCGGCGGCGGTTGTTCCCGCCTCAACCTTTCCCTGCGGGAAGAGCTCGGCATCGTCTATTCCGTTGACGCCGGCATTTCAGCCTACGAGGAAACCGGCTCCTTCGCCATCGAGCTCTCCACCTCCCCCGAGAACCTCAACCGTGCCGTGCGGGAGGTACTCCTCGAAACGCGCCGGATGTCCGTCGAGCCTGTGACCGAAGGGGAACTCCAAAGGGTCAAGACCGGCTACTATTTCGATCTGGAGTACAGCAGGGATTCAAGCTACGAAATGCAGGTCCGATATGGCTGGGGAGTATTGATGGGGCTGGTGCGAAACATCGAGGAAGATCAGGCCGAAGCTGCGGCCATTGATGCAGAGGCGGTCCGGGCAACTGCGGCGGCGCTGTTCGCCCCTTACAACCTGAACCTCGTGGCGGTCGGGCCGTTGAATGCCGCCACCAGGCGGGAGGTAGAGTCTATCCTGGCTGACTACGAGAAGGAATGGAAGGTGTCTCAATCTTAACCTTCTTTCAATAGGTCTCCTCCACGACCTTTGCCTTCAACGCGCCGATCAGCCCGGCGAGAGGCGCCATCGCCTCGGGGGAGTCCCCCTCCGCCAGCTTGACGTGGGTGACATCGGCGTGGGCCTGTCCCCGACAAGGGTCTACCGGCACCCATCCCCCAACCTGGCTTTCGGCCCAGCAGTGGAAAAGGAACCCCTTTCCGATCACGTAGGCGAGACCGGATACGAGACGGGTCGGGATTCCCGCGGCACTGGCCATGGCAACGTACAGGCGCGTCCGTGAGAGGGAATTTCCTTTCCTGGACCTGAAGGTCTCGAGGGGGGAGCGGGTGTCGCCGCTCTCCGCCACCTCGGCGGCAATCCAGCGGACAAGCTTTTCCACCACGACCTGCGGCTTTCTCTCCCCCCCCAGAATCCCATTTCCAGCCACGGCCAGTTCGTCGTTCTCCGGCGGCTTCGCCCCGGCAGGCACGGTAGTGGTGCTCTCCGAAACAAAAACAGCTGCGGCAGGACCGTTGCCCGCCGGCAGCGGCACCCTTTCCACCGTAAAGAGGACCCTGTCGCCTGCCAGCCGCACCGCTTCCTGCCCCCCTCCCGCGAAGAGCGGCACATCGGGAGGCATCCCCGACAATTCGACGGCCATCCTCTTCAGCTCCGCGGGACGTGCCACAGGCCGATCGGTCCTGACCAGGCTGTAGTCGAGGATCAGCTCCTTCCGGGTGATGGCGGCATCGATGATGAAGGTTGCCGCAGCGGCCGCGTCTTCCGCACTCGTCACGATCAGGCCGTCCCGTATCGACTCCCTGACCGTGTTCCCCGCCAGGTCTACCCAGATGTCGTTATCCACGAAAGGATAGAGGTCGTTGCGGAGATGGACGGTCTCCACCCCTCCTGGCAAGGTCTCCATCCCGATGACAGTGATCGTCACCTCTTTGGGCTCCACCTCTTCAGGGTCGAACATCTTGACGTGGTACTTCTTTCCCGGCGTTGCGCCGTGCATCAAAGGATAGAGGTTGAGAAGCGGCGGAGGGTACACCTTTCCCCGCACTTTCAGGGACTTTCCCACCACCTTCCCTCCGGCATCCACCGCCACCTTTATCCCTTTGGCCGTTACCTCACCCTTTAGCCGCATCTGCTTGCCGCCTATGGTCTGCTCCACGGCAAAGGATTTCAAGGCAAGGTCTCTGCCGACCTGGTACGTTTCCCGGGAAGCAGCCTCCCTGGTAAAACCGAGGACGACCATCCGGGAGCACCCCTCGCTGCGTACTTCATACCCTTCCGGAGCCGTTGCCATGTAAGTATGGGCAAACCCGGTCCTGTCGCTCTCCATGGCGATGCTGAACCAGCGATCACCGAGAGGAGGCTCTCCCAGGTGCGCAGACGGCGCAGCCGCCGACAGGCCGGGCAGGAGAAGGAAGAACATGAGGACAAGAAAAACTGATGTCCGGGTCAGAGGCATCGATCGGTTCCTGTGCAGAGTAAAGGGTGCCGCAAGAAGGTTCGAGGATAGGTGGAAACGGAAACAGCCGGGGGACTCGGTCAATCGGAAAGTACCAGGTGACTCGCGCTGCAGCCGCCCCTATTCGGTAAAGAGCGGCTCCTTGGCTGTCTCCGGCCTTTCTTCATGCTGGTCGTCCAGGCGACATTGGTTACCCGGTGTCGGCTGCTCCTCGGCAGTCCGGGGACGGAATTTTTTCACCAGAAATGCCGCATAGTCCAGAAGTTCCTTTTTCCCCTCCGGAGAAAGACGGCGGAAGTCGGCCAACAGCAATTGCTCATCGAGTTTTAGTTCCATGGATGTACTCCTCGTTGCAAGATGGTCTAGATATACCATATTCCCCGTGCGGTGACAAGCCGGAGCCAGATTCATCGCGCAGGCGTTGCCACCGACGAGCCACCTCCCGGATTACACGAACATAAAAGCTAATTTCATTTTCCCTTGCAGAATTCCGGGGGGAGAGATATACTATAATCAAAGAAAAGGTTGCGGGGGTCGTGCGTGAGTGCGATTCCCATTATGCCCTAGCGACTTGCCCTCCTAGTCACTAGGGTGTTTTTTTGCCAAAAACAGAGTGTGCCATCCGTTGCACATGCAACCTTTTTTGTGTCAGATCTTGCACAAATTCTTCAAACGGTTTATAGTAGCTGGCACATGAACCAACTTTTTAACCAGTGAGGCACCATGGTACCGATCATCACCCTCAAGGACAAATGCCGCAAGTGCTATTCCTGCGTCCGGAGCTGCCCGGTCAAGGCCATCAAGGTGGACAAGAGCTACACCGAGATCATCTTCGACCGCTGCATCGGGTGCGGCAACTGCCTCAACACCTGCCCCCAGAAGGCAAAAATAGTAAACGACAAGGTCGCGCTCACCGAACAACTCCTCGCCTCGGGCCTGCCGGTCGTCGCCGTGCTCGGGTGCTCCTTTCCCGCCTTCTTCCACAACGTGGCACCGGGACAACTGGTGGCGGGATTGAAGCGTCTCGGCTTTGCCGAAGTCCACGAAGGTGCCTACGGCGTGGAACTGGTGGCTCCACTCTACGCGGAAGCGCTAGACAAGGCGACGGTTCCCCTGATCTCCTCCCACTGCCCCGCCATCGTCGACCTGATCGAACGCCACTACCCGAAGCTCATTAAAAACCTGGTCGGCGTCGTTTCGCCGATGGTGGCGATGGGTCGCTATCTGAAAGGGGTGCTCGGCCCGGAGACCAAAGTGGTCTACCTCAGTTCATGCATAGCGGGCAAGTTCGAGATGGAGGCCGAGGAAACCAGAGGTGCAATCGACGTGGTCCTCACCTACCGGGAGTTGGACGGTATTTTCAGGAGCCGCTCCATTGCCCTCTCCTCCCTGAGGGAAAAGCCTTTCGACGGCATTCAGCCCCACCTCGGCCGGCTCGCTCCGATCTCCGCGGGGATCTTCAAGGCATTCTCCATCACCTCCGACCCGCTGGACAGCGAAATGGTGACCGCCGAAGGGGAGTTCAATGTCATGGGGCTCATCAGGGACCTGGCGCAGGGGCGGATCACCCCCCGTTTCGCCGACATCCGCTTCTGCTACGACGCCTGCATCGGCGGCCCCGGCAAGAACCGTGAGTTGACCGCATTCTATAAACGAAATCTCGTCATCTCCCACTTCAAGAAGGAAGACGTACCGTACCGGACCGCTCCCCACTACCGCGAGCAGCGTCCCACCCCACCCCTTGCCAGGTCCTTTTCCAGCAGGTACATCAAGCTGGAAACACCGAAAGGGAGCGATATCACCAGGATTCTCCGCGCCACCAACAAGTTCGCCCAGAAGGACGAGTTGAACTGCGGTGCCTGCGGCTACCGAAGCTGCCGCGAGCACGCGGTGGCGGTGCACCAGGGACTGGCCGGCCTGGAAATGTGCCTCCCCCACAACCTCCAGCGGCTTGAGGAAGACCGGGGACACCTCATCCAGAAGTATGAGCTCGCCGAGAGGGAGCTGGCACGGGCCTATGGGGACGAGTTCATCGTCGGGTCCGACCGGAAGACCCTGGAGGTGCTCGACCTGATCAAGCAGGTAGGCCCCACTCCCACCACGGTGCTTATCCGGGGCGAGTCGGGGACCGGGAAGGAGCTGACCGCCCGGGCGATCCACCGGTACAGCAAGAGAAACGACAAGCCGCTGGTGACCGTCAACTGCACGGCCATCACCGACTCCCTGCTGGAGAGCGAGCTGTTCGGCCACAAGAAAGGTGCCTTTACCGGCGCCATTGCCGACAAGAAGGGGCTGTTCGAGGCTTCCGACGGCGGCACCATCTTCCTCGACGAGATCGGCGACATTACCCCGAAGCTCCAGGCGGAACTGCTGCGCGTCCTGGATACCGGCGAGGTGAGGCCGGTGGGGGGGACCCATGCCAAGGTGGTCGACCTCCGACTGATCGCCGCCACCAACAAAAACCTCGAACAGGGTGTCAAGGAAGGATGGTTCAGGGAAGACCTGTACTACCGGCTCAACGTCTTTTCCATCACCATGCCGCCGCTGCGGAACAGGGTGGAATCGATCCCGCTCCTCGCCCACCATTTCCTGGAGAAGGCCAGCACCAAGCTGAAGAAGAAGATCGTCGGCATCGAGGACCGTGCCATCAAGGCGATGCTCCAGCACCCCTGGTCCGGCAACATCAGGGAGATGCAGAACATCATCGAGCGGGCCGCGGTCCTCACCAACGACGAGATCATCCGGCTGGAACACCTCCCCCACACCTTCGCCGAGGACTATACCGAGCTAACGGTGGAGAGGTCCGACACCAAGGCTTCGTTCCAGGCCACCCGTGAGCGTCACCTGGTCCGGGTGGAGAAAAACCTCCTCCAGCAGTACCTCGTCGAGGCGGGGGGGAATGTATCACAGGCGGCACAACTTGCCAACATCCCCCGCCGGACCTTTTACCGTCTGTTGGAAAAATATGCGCTCAAGGGTCGCGACATCAAGACCCTCCTGAAAGCAAAAACGGGACAGCATGTGTAATATTGACCACATCTGTGCCACAATAGGCACACCTCTCGAGCAGCCCGCAGCCACCACCGTGCAGTCGATTCTCCCCACTTTTATATAACTGCCTGTATTTGCGCGTTTTTGTAATTTTTGTGACACTTGGCACAGTTATGGCAATATGCATTGTATTCAGAAAAATCAAACAAAACGCAAACTATACAGGAGGCACAACATGGGAAGAATGAGAGAAAATCCACGGTACAATGTCATTTCCATGAGGATCAGCGATGAGGAGAAGGATACGCTGGAGCAGATCATGAGCAGCACCCACAAGAGCGTCTCGGACATCATGCGGGATGCCATGGTGCTCCTGAAAAGCCAGCTCACCTCTTCGCAGGTAAACCAGCAGGCGGCGTAAACTCCGCACAAAAAAACGGCCGCACTCGCGGCCGTTTTTTTGTATCGATTCGCTGCACCCGATGGGGGCACGTCCCCCCTACTTCACCTTCCAGCTCGTCCCCTGGGGCCCGTCCAGCAGCACGATCCCCTTTGCCAGGAGCATGTCCCTGATCTCGTCGCTCCGCTTGAAGTCCTTCGCCTTCCGGGCCGCGGCGCGCTCGGCGATCAGCCCCTCGATCTCCTCGGGAGAGACGGCAAGCTCCGCCACCTTCCGCCCCTGTATCCGTTCGAAATAGGCTGCGGGGGGAGACGTGAAAATCCCAAGGACCACTCCCATCGACCTGATACCGTCCCGGGCCGCGGAGAGGAGCGCCCGGTTCGCCTCCGCCCTCCCCGCTCCCTCGGCGATGACGCGGTTCACGCTCCTCACCAGGTCGAAGACGTTCCCCAC
>DATJLB010000201.1:0-3723 GCA_035490915.1 Geobacteraceae bacterium | reverse complement strand
GGCCGATCCGCTTCCGATCCCCTTCCGCCGGCTTCTCCGGCAGGGTT
This sequence comes from Geobacteraceae bacterium, assembly GCA_035490915.1. Classification (GTDB taxonomy): domain Bacteria; phylum Desulfobacterota; class Desulfuromonadia; order Geobacterales; family Geobacteraceae; genus JAMPXD01. The sequence goes on along the minus strand of DATJLB010000201.1, from coordinate 3,676 downwards.
CCCGCCAGGTCCCGGTAGATGAAGAGGTGGGTCCAGACGTAGTTCGCCATGTTGTCCCCCGGCTCGTTCATGGTTCCGTTCCCGGCCACGTCCTTCGCGACCTGCCAGTACTTCATCTTGTTCCCTTCGCTGTAGCTGTTGTCCCGCACGGAGTACCGGAGCTGCACCCCGTCCGCCGGCGACAGGAGCCGGGGAAGGGCGCCGTTTAGGCCGGTCCGGACCGCCTGGGCCTGGATGCTGTTGTAGGGGGGGATGATGCAGCAGTAGGAGATGTCGAACCCGACGCAGTGCATCCCGAGCTCGTAGTTGATGAAGACGGCGTACGGGTCGCGCGGCTCGTACGCGGACGTTTTCCCGGGTGCCGGGTGGAGGAGGGCGAAGTCAAACGGCGGACGCGGGTCGTAGGCCTTGTCCCCCGCGGTCGCGGTCATGGCGAGAAAAATTGATGCCAGTGCTGCCAGGTAACGGACCATTGCCCCGGCTCTCTTCATGGGGTCACCTCCGGCGGGTGGAAGCTGGACTCCATCAGCGGAACAGCGGCAGCGCAAAGAAAACGACCCCTGCTCCGCCGGCTAACAGCGAGCCGATCCAGACCAGCCGGGAGCGCGACAGCGCAGCGACCGCCCCGAGCGCGATCGAGACCTGGAAGAGGGCCACGGCGTTGGCGAAACCGTGGTGCTTGTGGAGCAGGTGGTCCGATTCCCTCAGCTTCTCGTCCCGTTCCCGCTCCTTTTCCTTTGCCGTGTTCTGGATCTCCGCCTGCTCCTCCCCGTACCGCCGCGTCCGCTCCGCATACTGGGGGGGCGGCTCCTTCCCGAGCGCCAGCCACGGGGTGCGGGAGACCTCCTGGACCGCGGCCTTGATCCCCTTCGCCTGGTAGTAGGCCCACTGGTCTGAGGCTTCGGACTGGAGGCGGGTTGCCTCCGTCTTCAGCACCAGCGCCGTATTGACCGTCGCCCCTGCCTTGAGCGACGCAAGGGCGGCAAGGACCGCGAGCAGCGCCGTGGTGAGGGATATCTGCCTGAGGAACGCCCCTCCCTCCCGATCGAGCTCTTCCTTGATCGCTTCGTGCAGCTTTTCGGTCTCGATCTCGGGTCCTTCGGGCATCGGCAGCTCCTTTCGCGCGATGGGATACGTATTCATTGAATGATGATACCGCGCAACGGGAGATTGGCAATGCCGGTTTTTGGCGAGAGCAGGGGTTTTTATTCCTGAAAACTACGAAGGCCAGCGTGATGCGGGCTTGCAGACTAGATTTCTATCCCGTCCCCAACGATCGCCACCACCCACGCCGCCAGCAGCGCCAGCTGTGCGAGTGCGATCCGTTCTTCCGTGGTGTGCACCTTTTCGTATCCGCAGCTCAAGACCACCGAGGGGATTCCCCTGCTGTTGAAGATGTTGGCGTCGGAACCGCCCCCCGTCGCCTTGAACCTGACGGGGGCGCCGATCCTTCGAGCCGCCCGGGCGGCGTGCTGTGCCGGTGTCGCGTCTTCCGGAATCCGGTAGGCCGGATAACACGGGACGAGCTGTACCTCCACGCTGCCGCCGAACTCCTGTGCTGCCCGCTCCATCGCCTCGGTCATCCCCGCCACCTTCGCCCGGAGCTTCGCCGGGTCGAGCGAGCGGGCTTCCGCCTGCAGCTCGCAGCGGTCGGCAACGATATTGGTCGGCCCGGCGGCGGAGATGCTCCCGACGTTCGCCGTCGTTTCCGCGTCGATCCGCAGGAGCTGCATCCGGCTGATGGCGGCGGCGGCGACCTGGATGGCCGAGATTCCCTCTTCCGGGTTGAACCCCGCATGGGCGCTCTTTCCGTGGAACACGGCGTTGATCTTCACCTGTTCCGGTGCCTGGAGCACGATCTCACCGACCGGTCCCCCCGCGTCGAGCACGAAGCCGCAGCGGGACGTGAGCCTGTCGACGGCGAGGTAGGTCGATCCGACCAAAGCGAGCTCCTCGGCAACGGTGAAGACGATCTCGATCGGGGGATGGGGGAGGTGCCGTTCCCGAACTACGGTCAACCCCTCCAGAAGGGCGGCGAGACCGGCGGCGTCGTCGGCGCCGAGGACGGTCGTCCCGTCGCTCACGATGAACTCACCCTCAATGCGCGGCTTCACCCCGACACCCGGGACGACCCGGTCCATGTGGCAGGAGAAGAGGAGCGGCTCTCTGGGGAGGGTGCCATCCAGGCGGGCGATGAGGTTTCCCGCGGTGCCACCTATTCTCCCCCCCGTGCCGTCTTCTGTGACGGTGAAGCCGAGTCCGGACAGGAGCTCGGTGAGCCTGTCGGCCATCAGGCGCTCCCTGGCCGGTTCCGAGTCGGTGGAGCAAAGTTCCAGGAACCGGGCAGTGAGCCGTTCCTTATCGATCATGTACATTCACCTCGCGCTTTCATTTTTCGCCACGCTACTCCGCTTTGCGCACACTGTCAAGGGTGGAGGAATCATAACGCAAAAAGCCGCTCCGGCAGCCACAGTGCTGGCCGGGCGGCTTTCCCCCGCATCCGGATATCTCTGTTTTCAGGTCTTGGCGTATGTGGCCGCACCATACCAGTCGACCAGTACGGCCGGTTCATTCCCCACTACCCAGGCGTCGTGATTGGCTGGGAGGCTCGATACATCGCCCGGTCCCAGGTCGAACTCTGTACCGTCGGCCATCACGACATGCAGCCGACCCGAGACGAGGTATTGGAAATGCGGAGCTGTGCACCAGTCTGTGCCTGCGAGCGGCTTCACGTCCTGTGACCAGCGCCAGCCCGGCTCCAGGAACAGCCGACCTACCGTCCCACCCGAGATGTTGACCAGTTCCACCTTCCCGTGGTTGAAGGTCCGAACCTCGTCGGGGGTGGCGAACTTTTTGAATTCCGCTTTGGTTGCCATATGTCTTTTCCCCTTTCGTACATTCGACTTCCATAGTCTTATGATACGCCGAATCGCGCCTTTTGTACACGATTACGGCAGGATGGGGGTTGACATTTGGCGCTGCTTGTGGTTAATTCGGCATACTTACTAAATATGCCCAGATGGTAAACGACAATACTCAACCATCCGCGAGGATGGGGCGGAAAGCCTACAGGGTCTCACCGAGACAGCCGGGTTGCCGAAATGTCATCGATATTTCAGCCCCGGCTGTTCAATTTTTCGGCACCGGCCGGCGCTGGAGGGCGAATCGACAAGGAGGTATCAATCATGTCTCACACGTTCAACAGGTTCATCAGTTTGGCCGGTCTGCTCGTGACGGCGGCGCTGGTGCTCGGCGCATCGGCCGCCCATGCCAACAATGTCGGGGTGGACTTCAACCTGCACCTCGGCAACCAGCCGGTCGTCGTCGCCCCGCCGGTCGTTGCGCCCCCGGTGCCGGTCGTCATCGATCAGGACGTCGATTTCGTCTACCCCGAGGGGCTTGGCTTCTACGTCGCTGTGGGTGTGCCATACGACCTCTTCTACGTCCGGAACACCTACTACGTCTGCCGGGACGGCCGCTGGTTCAGGGCGTCCCGCGGGCACGGGCCGTGGATTGCCATGGAGCGTCGGGACCTTCCGCCCGGGCTCCGCAGACAGAAGCTTGAGCGGATCAGGGCCTACCGCGACACCGAGTTCGAGGCCTACCGTCACGACCGGGACCACTACCGCGGCAGGCATTTCCACGCGGGCAAGGACGAGTGGAAGGCGGCGCGCAG
>DATJLB010000200.1:0-3966 GCA_035490915.1 Geobacteraceae bacterium | reverse complement strand
CGGCGCCAAGGGCCAGCAGAAGTCCCATGATCACAAATGCCGTTCTCATCACTCCTCCTTCGGTCAGACTGCCAGGACAAAAAAGGCCGCTGCACCGGCATTCACCGGTACCAGCGGCCTTGATTCACCTCAACCAACCTGCACTCATCACCCCTCCAATCTTCAGCACATCACATTAGACCATCTTTACATACATCGACAAGCGGTTTTGTGCAAGCGGTAACTGCACCGGCTCATCCAGCGGCAGGCCCGTACACTACGTACCCCCGCGGCGGCACCTCCACCTCGCACCACCCGTCGCCGTCGGTCGTGACCGGCGAGGGCGCCGGCATCGCACCCTTTGCCCGCCACGCGAGGGGGACAAGATTCCGGCTCCCAGTTCCCGTCCTCACCCGCTCCCTGCGGACTTCCCCGGCGTTGTTCAGGGCGAACAGAAGCCCAGGCTGGCTGCCCGCGCCGGTCCGCTCCATGACGTAGAGATCGTCGTCCAGGTAGACGATGGTCGTCGTCCCTCCCGCGTGGCTCTCGTGCACCCGCACCAGTCGCTCGATCCCTCCCGGCTCTCCCGGCTCGGCGAGGCCGTATGCGAACCAGTCCTTCCAGTAGACGCACGGATACCCCTCGTGGGTGAGGATGACGGCGTAGGCAAGCATCTTGTCGTTCACGACCTCGGCAGTGTCGCCGCCGCGGAAGTCGTGGTTGTCCACGAAGGTCACCGCCTCGAACGGCCGGTCCTTCATCAGCACGCCGCCGTCGGCCAGGCGGCGCAGGCTGAAACCGTAGCTGTCGCAGAGGTCCTTCAGGCGGTAGCGCAGGGGAAAGTCGAAGGCGCCGACCCGGTGCTGCGCCCAGGAGTTGACCGCATCGAGCCAGTCGTCGATGAAGGTGTCGCCCGCCCAGCACTCGCCGACGCCGAAGATCTCCACCGGCTTTCCGTCCCGCGTGTAGGTCCGGTCGTGGATTGCCCGGACGATCCAGGCGCCGAACCCCTTCACGAAATCGTAGCGGAACCCGTCGAAGCCGACCTCCTCGATCATCCACTTGGCGTGGTTGAGGATACCGGTGGAGACGCGGGGGTTGATGTGGCAGAGGTCGGGCATGTCGCCGAAGGTGACATCGTCCAACTCCCGGTAGGGGGAGGGGTTGAAGCAGGTCCAGTCGCGGGTGAAGAGGTTGCTCTTCGGGGTGAAGCGGGTCCAGCGCTCCTGGTTGACGATCGGGTTCGGCTCCTGCGCGTCGGCACCGTTGTTGTGGTTGAGGATCAGGTCGGCGTAGGCTTTAATCCCGTGCCGGTGGGCGGCCGCGATCAGCGCCCGCAGCTCCTCTTCCGAGCCGAACCAGGTCTTCACCGCCCCCTTCTGGTCGTATGCCCCGAGGTCGTAGTAGTCGTAGACGTCGTACCCCATCGACATCCCGCCGATGTTCGCCGCCTTGCTCGCGGGAGGCAGCCAGAGGGCTGTGATCCCGGCCTTGGCAAGCTCGGGAAGCTTTCCGGCAACGAAGTTCCACCACTGGAATTCCTGCTGCTCCGCCCGGGGGCAGTCCCAGTAGAATGCCTGCATCAGTACGCCCATAGTGCCTCCTTTGGCCCGTTGGTTATCAACCCTTTCAATGTTTGCCGCGGCTTTGTCCCGCACCGCCCACGGCGAACACCGTCCCCAGGTCCCTGACCACCGCGTCCCGGCTGCCGAGGGGGGGAAGTCCGAAGCGGTGCTCGATAGTGGCGAGGATCGAGGTCGTGTCGTGCTCGGCGTGGTCCACTGCGAATTCGTGGCGCAGGTGCGGGGCGATGACGAGCGCCGGAATGCGCGTCCCCGGCCCCCACTGGTCGTACGGTCCCCTGGCATTGCCGGGGCCCGGTGGTGCCGCGTGATCGGCCTGTCCGCCGAACTCGTCGTAGGTCACGATGACCAGCGTGTCCCCGGCGCAGGCGCTCTCCTCGATCGCCCTGAGCAGTCCGACCAGGTGGCTGTTCCCCGTCCTCTCGCTGGCGTACCCCGGATGCTCGTTGTCGGCGCCGAGGGGTTTGACGAAGCTGACCGCCTTCAGGTTGCAGCGGTCGCGGTCGGACGACCTGGCGAGCCGGATGAACTCTTCCTCGTCGCGCAGGTGTTTCCGGCGCGCCTCGGTACCGGGGGTGTAGGCGGCGTAGTAGTTGAACGGCTGGTGGTGGAACTGGAACAGCTTGTCGGGGCAGCGCGGCCAGGTCGAGCCGGCGATGGCGCTCGGGGTGCAGTTTGGGCCGCTGCCGCCAGTGTAGCCAGCCTGCGTCCGGTCACCCTCCGCGTTTGCCCAGCCGCCGGAGTACCAGGCCCAGTCGATCCCCGCAGCAGTCAGCCGGTCGCCGATGGTGGCTGTCGCGAGCGACGGCAGACGCTTCGCGTCCGCCGCCTGCGGGTCATACGGCCATGCCTTCGGCTGGATGGTGTTGACGGCGAAATTGCCACAGACCACGCCGGCCGGAGTCGGGCCCCGGCCGGGCCCCGGAGTGCAGGAAGCGGTAAGCGGACTGTCCTTCAAACCCTGGACGGGCGAGGCGTAGAGCGGGGTGTTCTTCGGCATGCCGGCGTCGTCGACGACGGAATGCAGGTCGAAGGGTGAGCCGTCATTCACGGCATCGACCCACTCGGGGGTGCGAGCGGAGATGAGCCACTGGTGGTTGAGGAACGAGCCGCCGAAGGCCGCCTGGAAGAAGTTGTCGGCAATGACGTAGTGCGGGTGCCCTTTTTCATGCAGGTACCGGTAGACCGGCGACCTTTTCGTGTCGTAGTACCCCATCACCAACCCGGCGGCGTTGCTGCCGGCCACGTAGCGGTCCATTTTCCCGCCGTCGATCTGGTACTGCTCCTGGTAGAAGCGGTGGTCGAGGTCCATGGTACATCCCCCCGCCCCCCCTTTACCCTTGAAGACGCCGTTCGGCGCTTTCTCCTCGGGCCGCGGGCAGGTCGCGTCCCCGGCGGCGATGTATGCCTCGATGGGAAAGGGGGCGTTGCCGAAATGACTGTCGACATGACGGTCGCGGTCGGAACAGGTTGCGGCGAGGGGTACCGGCGAAGCGAGGTTCACGTCGATCTGCGGCAGGCAACCCAAAGCGGCCCCCTTCTGGTCGACCTGGGGCACATGGGCCTTGGCCAGCCCGTCGACACCTTCCCACCCGCCGTACAGGTTGTCGAAGCTGTGGTTTTCCTGGTAGATCACCACGATATGGTTGATCTTCCGCAGGGGGTCCCGGCCGTCGGCGGCGTGCGCGGCGGCAAGGGTGACAAGACCCAGGGCGATGGCCATCAGTGCGGCTGCTGTGTATGGACGGAATAGTGCGGCCATGGCGTTCTCCTCCGGGACGCTTTCGTTTCCGATTAGGAACACTGTAGTGTACCCCGAGTGAAAAGCAAGCGCCTACTCTAAGACGAAATTTTTTGTCAGTAGGAATTTATCAGCATGGTCCGTGCCGGGATTGGTCCTCCGGTGACGTCGAGAAGCTTTACCTGGAGCGACAAGATCGTCCCCTGCGAGGTCGCGGTTTCCTGCCCGAAGAAAAAGGTTGCCAGCGTGCCCGCACCGGAAACCGACGACGGATAGGGCATGATGTCGGCCATCCGCAGGCTCCCTCCCTTCTCATCGATATGCGAAACCACGAGGTCATTCGGCCAGAACGGCCCCCATTCGATGACCGCCCCCGATGCCGCAGCGAGATTGTAGGTAACGTCCACCTCGGCACCCGCGACGCCGTCGAAGCCGGAGCAGTTGACGTCATAACGGCCATCCGGCGAACGAATGACGGCAACGAGAGCCGGGGCCGACGGATATCCTGAAAGGGGGGAAACGCTGATGGTGTTGCTCTTGACAGACCCCGCGACGGCGGTGATCGTGGTCGACACGGAAGGATCAACCGCAACGGGCACGCTCAGCTGCCCGTTCTCGTCGCTCGTGCCGGCTATAGTGCTGACGACAGAAGAGGTAGAGGGA
>DATJLB010000199.1:0-10451 GCA_035490915.1 Geobacteraceae bacterium | reverse complement strand
TATGATGGCATGTACTGGGTATTTGAAAATAATACTTGGTACGCCAGTTCCTGGTACAACGGGCCCTGGGGGTTGGTAGACCCATTATCTGTGCCCGTCTACATCCTGCAGGTCCCGGTACGTTACTATCGACTCCCTCCGCCATACTTTCGCGGATGGGAGCCAGGCAGGGCCCCTCACTGGGGTGAGCATTGGGGGCCCGAATGGAAGAAAGGCCGGAAAGGATGGGACAAAAGACCAGCCGGACCGGTTCCGGCCGCGGCTCCGGTGCCTGTCTACCAGCGGCACTATCCAAGAGAGCAGTATCCTAAGGGAGAGCAACAGCATCAGATACACAACGAGCAATATCGTTACCAACCACGGGAACCGGTTGTTCAGCAGCACTATCAGCGGCATGGGCAAAAAGGTCCAGAACATGATCACGGTGAAGGACATGGCCATGGTCACGATTGATGAAAAGTAGTGCCGGGACAATGCCGCTCGCCATCCGGGAACATACCGACATTATGGACACATTGTGGTAGCCCCTGTGTCTCGCCCTCCATTTAGGCACAGGGGCTTTTTTTGTGTGAGTCCGGAGAACTTTGAGTGATGCCCCCGTGGGACGGGACGCCCCCGCTCACCGCCCCCACCGGGCACTCCGCCACGCAGCGCAGGCAACGGCTGCAGCGCCCGGGGACGGCTACGACCGCATGCTTGCGGTAGCCGGAGGTTTCGAGGGAGAAGAGTCGTTCGGGGCAGGCGGCGACGCAGCGGCCGCAACCGGTGCAGCGCGCCGGATCGACCGTGACGGGGGACTCGGCGGAGTTCATCGGGGATTACAGGGAGAGTTCGAGCTGCTTCCAGGTGCAGCGCTTGATCTTGGGGCCGGCGTAGTAGCGTGGGCAGGAGGCGATCACCGCCGTCGCCGGCTGTTTGCAGCCCCTGCGGCACGAGAGGCAGAGCGGGTTGGCTTCGGATTGCTTTTTCATGGGCAAAGATTCCAGGTAGTTTTGTCAACCGGGCGCGAGATTTTGCCCAGATCGTCGCCGGCCCGCAGAAACCGTGCCGAGGCGTAGCTTGGCTACGTTGAGGCAGGGTTTCGAGGACACGGCGGCGAGATGGGCGGAAGACCGCGCCCGATTACGTTATTTTCCTGACCCAGCCGAAGGTATCTTCGATCCTGCCGTTCTGGATGCCGGTCAGGGTGTCGTACAGCCCCTGGGTCAGGGCGCCGACCCCGCCGTTGCCGACGGTGAGGGATTCCCCCCTGTAGGCGAGCGTCCCGACCGGCGTGATGACCGCCGCGGTGCCGCTGCCGAAGGCCTCTTTCAGCGTGCCGGACCGGATGTCCGCCATCAGCTCGTCGATGTCGATAGGCCGCTCCTCCACCCGGAAGCCGAGGGCAGAGGCGAGCTTGATGACCGAGTCGCGGGTCACCCCGTTCAGGATCGAGCCGGCGAGGGGGGCGGTCACCACCACGTCCTGATAGGCGAAGAACATGTTCATCGCCCCCACCTCCTCTACGTAACGGCGGTGGACGCCGTCGAGCCAGAGGACCTGATCGAACCCCTTCTTCTTCGCCTCCAGCCCCGCCTTGAGGGAACTGGCGTAGTTGCCGCCGGTCTTCGCCTCACCGGTGCCGCCGGGGACCGCCCGGACGTACCGGTCCTCCACCATGATGCCGACCGGGTTGAACCCCTTCGGATAGTAGGCCCCCACCGGCGAAAGGATCACGTAGAAGTAGTAGTGGTCGGCGGGATGGACGCCGAGAACCGGGTCGACCGCGATCATGGTGGGGCGGATGTAGAGGGAGGTCCCGGGCGAGGTGGGAATCCAGTCGCTCTCCAGCCGCACCAGCTCCTCGATCCCCCTCAGGAAGAGCTCATCCGGCACTTCGGGCATGCAGAGCCGCTCCGCCGAGAGATTGAAGCGGCGGGCGTTCATCTCCGGCCGGAACAGGGCGATGGTGCCGTCCTGCCACTTGTACGCCTTGAGCCCCTCGAAGATCTCCTGGGCATAGTGGAATACCAGACAGGAGGGGTCGAGGACGAACGGGGCGTACGGCTCGATCCGGGCGTCGACCCATCCCCGGCCCGCCTTCCACTCGACCAGGAGCATCCGGTCAGTGAACAGCTTGCCGAAACCGAGCTTCGACTCGTCGGTGAACTTGTGCTTCCGTTTCTCGTCGGGAAGGGGAGCGATCCTGATATCCATCTCTGCAACCTCCGGTTTGCGGCGCCAGGCGTCGAAATACGTCGTATTCATTTTTAATTACCACAACCCACGGCAGCGGGCAAGGATTTTCCCCGCTCCTGCCGGTACGCCTTGACAATTCTGCCGCGACCGCCTAAAGTGAACCATATCCCGTTCGAAAGGAACCTGCCATGCCCAGACGGATCAGTTGCCTTCTCGTTGCCCTCATCCTTGTTACCGCTACCGCAGCCTTCGCCGCAAAGATCTTCGACGGCTACGAGGGGCTGAAATGGGGAACCGACATCCACACCGTCATGAAGGCCTACCCCAAGGGGGCGATGGAGGATTTCAAGAAGGATGTCATATACACCCAGGACAACCCCGACGAGACGATCGCCTCCCGCATCTTCGGCTTCAAGGAGGGGAAACTCTCGAGCGTGTCGGTGACCTACGCCGCCGCCTACGTCAAGAAGACCGGTCTCGAAACCCTGAAGCAGATGTACATAAAGCAGTACGGAAAGGGGAATCAGGTGGGGCAGGGGTCGCACATGGTGTCCTACGTCTGGGAGGGGAAAAAGACGCGTCTCAGCTTCGTCTACGTCCCCAACCGTCCGGAGATGACCGTCATGCAGTACGAGCAAAAATAGATAAAGCCCTTGAAATTTGTCCGAACAGTTGTTACATTGTTAGCACTCCCTTTCCGGGAGTGCTAATTTTTTTGAGCTTGCGGAGGATTCCGTGAAGTACACCCTGCCAGTTGCAGCAGATAGCCTCACCCTCTACCTCGGAGAAATACGCCGGTTCCCGACCCTGTCGCCGGAGGAGGAACACCTCCTGGCGGTCAAGTTCTTCGAGGAGAAGGACCTGGAGGCGGCCCACCGGCTGATCACCTCCAACCTCCGGTTCGTGGTGAAGATCGCCGCCGAATACCGCTCCTACGGGGTGAAGATGCTCGACCTGATCCAGGAGGGGAACGTGGGCCTCATGATGGCGGTGCGCAAGTTCGACCCCTACAAGGGGTTCCGCCTCATCTCCTACGCGGTCTGGTGGATCCGCGCCTACATCCAGAACCACATCATCTCGGTCTGGAGCCTCCTGAAGATCGGCACCACACAGGCCCAGCGGAAGCTCTTCTTCAAGCTGAACCAGACGAAGAACGCCATCCGGAACATGACCGGCGCGGAGGACCTGGAGGCGACCGCCCTCTCCCTCGACGTGTCGGCGGCGGAAGTGACGGAAATGGGGGAACGGATGCGGGGGGAATGCTCCCTCGATGCCGAGGTCGCCGGCGGCGACGGCTACACCCTGCTGGAAGGGCTGGCGGACGACCGCCAGAACCAGGAGGAGCTCCTCGCCGAGCACCAGGAGCATACCCTCATGAAACGGGAGATCACCTCAGCCATGGGGAACCTGAACGAAAAGGAACGCTTCGTCATCGAGCACCGGGTTACCGCCGACGAGCCGATGACCCTCCAGGAGATCGCCGACACCTTCGCCATCTCGCGGGAGCGGGTGCGCCAGATCGAGGAGGCGGCCCTCCGGAAGCTCCGGAACGTCCTCACCCCGCTGATCGGCCACCCACAGCCCGCCTGACCTGCATATCCAGAGCTCGATCGACGAGGGCCGGTGGCTTCACCGGCCCTTCATTTTTCTCTTGATCAGCCGCTTGAACTTCCGCTATAGACTGGTATCCGTTTCAGGCGGTTCACCAACGCGGCCGGAGACCATATATGCTGACTGACGAACAGCGCGAGAGGTATTCCCGCCACCTGATGCTGGAAGAGGTGGGAGACGAGGGGCAGGAAAAGCTCCTGGCCGGGAAGGTCCTGGTGATCGGCGCGGGGGGGCTCGGCTCCCCGATCCTTCTCTACCTCGCGGCAGCGGGGGTGGGGACCATCGGCGTCGCCGACGGGGACCGGGTGGAGCTCTCCAACCTGCAGCGGCAGATCGCGCATCTGACCCGCGACCTCGGTCGGGCGAAGGTGGCATCGGCCGGGGAAAAGCTGGCGGCAATGAACCCGGACGTCCGGCTCGACCTGCACGACGTCAGGGTGGACGCCGCCACCATCGGCGAGCTGATCGCCCGCTACGACTTCGTCATCGACGCCACCGACAACTTCCCGACCAAGTTCCTGATCAACGACGCCTGCGTCCTGGCAGGAAAGCCTTACTCCCACGGCGGCATCCTCCGTTTCGACGGCCAGACGATGACCGTCAGGCCGGGCGCCTCCCCCTGCTACCGCTGCATCTTCCCCGAACCGCCGCCGGAGGAGCTCCAGCTCCCCTGCTCGCGGGCGGGCGTCCTCGGTGTCCTGCCGGGGGTCATCGGCGTCATCCAGGCCACCGAGGCGCTCAAGCACCTCTTGGGGAAGGGAGAGCCGCTCGCCGGCCGGCTCCTCACCTACAACGCCCTCACCATGCGCTTCCGCGAGATCCGGGTCCCCCGGAACCCCGCCTGCCCCGTCTGCGGCGAAAACCCCACCATCACCCGGCCGACAGACTAGAAAAGAAGAGCGCCGGTCAAAACAGCCGGTTGTCGAAGACCCGCTTCGTCTTCTTCTCGGAGCGGGGAAGCTCGCCGTACGGGAGAACTTCGACCCGGCAGGAAACCAGCAGGAGGTGCTTGATGGCATCGCCGACCGCCCGGGCGAGCCGCCCGTCGGAGGCAGGGTCGCTTTCCCTCCCGCGCTCCACCCGGATCCCCATGTAGTCCCTCCCGTCGTCCCCGTGGTCGAGGCAGACCTGGAACTCGCTCCCGATCCCCTCGATGCCGGAGAGGAGTTCGTCCAGCTGCCCCGGGTAGATGTTCACCCCGCGGAAGATCACCACGTCGTCAGAGCGGCCGAGGATTCGGTCGTGGCGGGGGAAGAGGCAGCCGCACGGGCAGTCACCCTCGATCAGGCGCGTGAGGTCGCGGGAACGGTAGCGGATCATCGGCGCCCCCTCCTTCCGCAGCGTGGTGAAGACCATCTCCCCGATCTCCCCCGGCCGGACCGGCTGCAGCGTCGCCGGGTCGATGATCTCCAGGATGTAGAAATCGGACCAGTAGTGGACGCCGCAGTTGTGCGCGCAGGAAAGGCCGGTCCCCGGGCCGTAGATCTCGGTGAGACCGGTGATGTCGTAGACCTCCTCCACTCCGAGAAATTCCTTGATGACGGCGATCATCGCGTCGCTGCTCCGCTCCGCGCCGAGGATCACCTTCTTCAGCCTGATCCGGTTACGCAAGCCCCGCCGGTGCACCTCCTCGGCAAGCAGGAGCGCCATGGACGCGGTGGAGCAGAAGACGGTCGCTTGAAGATCGAGGAGGAAGGTGGTCTGCAGCTCCAGGTTGCCGGGACCGACGGGGATCGCCAGCGCGCCGTACCGCTCGCACCCGAGCTGGAACCCTGCCCCCGCGGTCCAGAGCCCGTAGCCGACCGAGATCTGCACCCGGTCCTCCTGGGTCACCCCGGCCAGCTCGTAGCAGCGGCAGAACATCTCCTGCCAGTCCGTCACGTCCTTCCGGGTGTAGGCGAGGATCTTCCGCTTGCCGGTGGTCCCCGACGAGGAGTGGATCCGGACGATCTCCCGCTCCGGGGCGGCAAGGAGCGGAAACGGGTAGCCGTCCCGCAGGTCGTCGGCGGTGGTGAAAGGGAGGCGTTCCAGGTCGGCGAGGGTCCGGATATCCTCCGGCCTCACCCCTGCCCGGTCGAGCCGCTCCCGGTAGAACGGGGAATTGGCGTAGGAGTGAGCCACGGCCCACTGCAGCCCGTCACGCTGGATTTCACGGAGTTCCGCCAGGTTTTTTGCCAGCGGTGCAAATCTGGTCAGTGTCATCCCTCGTTCCCCTCTCCCATCCCCGCCTCCAGCGCCCGCAGCGAGGCCGCCAGGAGCTTCCCTTTCTCCGCCAGCTTCCGCTTTATCACCTCCACGACGTCGTGACCGGCGCAGAAGAGCCGCTCCCGGCCGCGGGCGGTCAGGGCAAAGCCGAGAAGGATCAGGTTCACCACCTGGGGGTTCCCGAGTTTGAGGGCGAGCCCGTCCGCATCGACGGCGAGGACCTCCAGCTCGCCCCGGTCGGCCGGGACTTCCCGGGCGTTCATGATCACCGTCCCCCCCGGCTTCAGGAAATGGCGGTGGATGGCGAGGTTCTCTCCCTTGAGGAGGAGCAACAGGTCCGCCTTCCCGGGCCGGACAAGCGGGCTCGCGAAGCCCCCCGCCTTGAAATGGGAGATCACCACCCCTCCCCGCTGGGCCATCCCGTGGGTCTCGGAGGTGAGGACCGGCATCCCCTTCTGAATGGCCGTCTCGGCCAGGAGCCGGGTGACGAACAGGATCCCCTGCCCCCCCACCCCGCTGATGATTATCTGCTGCTTCACCATGCAATCACCCTTTCGTGATTTCAAATCAAGAACCGTGGATTTTTCGCAAGATCAAGGCTGTCGAAGGATGACGCGGAGGCGTAGCAGCGCTACGCCGCACAAGGAATCCTGAAGACTTACGCAGATATTGCGGAAAAGCCGCGGTTCAAGCCTCGCCGATGGCGAGGCGGGGGCAGACGTCGATACACACCCCGCACCCGCTGCACGTCATGACGTCGATCACTACCCGCCCGCTTGTCTCGTCGAAGACGAGGGCGGGGCATTCGAAGCTCTCCGTGCAGTGCCGGCAGCCGTTGCAGCGCTCCGTCACCTCCACCTTCCGACGCGGGGGGACGTTTTCCCGCTGCCGCCGGTCCACCACGCAGGGGTGGCGGGCGATGACCACCGCCGGCCCCTCCGTGCGGGCAAACGCGACCGCCTCCTTCAGGAGCGGCACGAAAGCGGGGAGCTCACGGGGGTTGCCGGTCCGGCAGAACTTTACCCCGCAGGCCCGCACCAACCCTTCCATGTCGACTGCGGTGAGCGGCTCGCCGCAGGCGCTGATCCCGGTCGCCGGGGTCGGCTGGTTGCCGGTCATGGCGGTGGTGGAGTTGTCGAGGATCACGAGGACGATCCGGGCATCCTGGGCGACCGCGTCGATCAGGGGGGGAATCCCGGCGTGGAAAAAGGTGGAATCGCCGATGGTGGCGACGATGTCGCGCGCCTCCCCCGCCAGCCGGTAGGCCTGGTAAAACCCCGCCGCCTGGGAAACGGCCGCCCCCATGCAGAGAACCGTGTCGACCGCACCCAGGTTAAGACCCAGGGTGTAGCAGCCGATGTCACTCGGGTAGATTCCTTTGGGGGCGGCCTTCTTGATGGCGTAAAAGGCGGAGCGGTGCGGACAACCGGGGCAGAGGGTCGGCCTCCTCCCCCCCGCCGCGGGGGAAGACGCCGTTTCCTGCTCGGGGGAGCCCGCGTAGCCGGCGAGGAGCCGCGCGATGGTCTCGGGCGACAGTTCCCCCACCTCCGGCACGGTGCCGGAGAGCTTGCCGTGCACCTTGTACCGGTCGCGGAGCTGCATCTCGATCACACCGGTGGTCTCCTCCAGCACGAGGATCTCGTCGAAACCGGTCAGGAGCTCGTCGATGAAGGGGGTGTGGAGCGGATAGGGCTGGACCACCTGGTAGAAAGCAACGGCGCCCCAGAGGCCCAAGTCGTCCAGCACCTCCCGCGCATGGGCCGCCGCCACCCCCGCGGCGACGACCGCCTTCCGGCTGGACGTCTCGGGGTTGAGGCGGCGCGGCGCGGTCACCGGCCAGACAGCGATCTCCTTCAGCTTCGCCTCCAGCTCCAGGTGGAGCTGGTGCCGGAAAACCGGCGTGGCCGCCCAGCGGCGCGGGTCTTTCTCGAACGCGGCACGGCGGTCGTGCGGCAGGACCGGAAGCGGCTCGATGTCCTGGTTGGCGTGGCAGACCCGGGTCGTGGGGCGGAGCATCACCGGTACGCCGAACTCCTCGGAGAGGCGGAAGCCGGTCCCGACCATCTCTCGTGCCTCCGCGGGGGTCGCGGGGTCGAGCACCGGCACCCGGGCGAGCATCGCCATCAGGCGGCTGTCCTGTTCGGTCTGGGAGGAATGGGGACCGGGGTCGTCGGCGCTGATCACCAGGAATCCCCCTTTCACGCCGAGGTAGGCGGCGCTCATGAACGGGTCGGAGGCAACGTTCAGCCCCACCTGCTTCATACACGCCATGGCCCGCAGCCCCGACTGGCTGGCCGCATAGGCGACCTCCAGGGCCACCTTCTCGTTCACCCCCCACTGGACGTGCATCGTGGCCCCTTCCTCCTTCTGCCACGCCGCAACGGCGGAAAGGATCTCCGATGCCGGGGTGCCGGGATAGGCGGTTGCCACGCTGCAGCCGCTCTCCACGATCCCCCGGGCAATCGCCTCATTCCCCAACATCAACATCCGTCTGCTCACCCGCCAGCTCCCCCTTCCCCTTTTCATCGAACCTGGGTAACGTGGAATTGTGCCCCGGCCCCGGCTACTTTGTCAACAACAAACACCCTGCGAAGATGCCGGCACGCCACTGCAGATCGGACAGACTTTATGCGCCTTCATTTCCCGCGCAAATACCATCAACTTTTCCCCTTGACATACACGACCAGTTCGCTTAAGATTAGATCACTACTTACTTGATAGATTTTATAGCTTCTTTGATGTCGGGAGGCGGGAAGCAATGATGATAGGCCAGAACAAGCTGAGACACCTCATTGGCCGGGGAACGATGCCTCTTTCCCCTGATGAGCTGCGCCGTGAAGAAAACATCTTCTTCGTCGGCGGCAACCTCCCGGCGAGGGAGACCCTCGAAACGCTCTTCGACAGCCACTGCCAGGCCCCCGCGGACCTCTTCCACCTCACCTTCGGCGACCTCGACAGCTTTCACCGCGGTGAAGAGCTGGCCAGGGTAATCAAGAAGAACTTCTCGGCGCACCTGGTCGGGAGGCTCGATTATCCGGCGCCGTCCTACGTCATCGAACGGGCCTATGCCGCCGGCGTGGACATCATCGACATCCCGCTCACCGTGTTCGACCGCGCCCTCTCCCGGGAGCAGGGGCTGGCGATGGACGAGCGGCTCCGCACCCTCGACGCCGCCCTTTCCATCTTCCCCCGGGGGTCGGTGGTCTCGACCCTGGTGGCGGGGGAGGAATCTCCCTGCTCCACCGTGGCGGGGATCGGCAGCCTCCTGGCGGCGGGCGTCATCCCCCTGGTGACGGTGTCGACTAGGGCCGACCACTATCCGGCCGAGGATATTGCCGCTCTCTTCTCGTACCTGGACGCCGGCTGGAAGAAACACAGGGTGACTGTGAAACCGCTCCTGCCGCTCATCTATTTGACTACCCCTCTTGTCCCGACCGCGCCACGAGGGGTGGTGCGCGGCTTTATCGACAAGCTCCACGACCGGAGGCTGCTGGCCGCCTCGGACCTGAGGAGGAGCCTCAGGGTGAAACACGTAGAAGAATCGTTCGAATCGGCCGGACTGTAATCGTCCCGCATTGCGAAAAAGGCGATCCGACAGACGGAAACTCATGCACAACGACCAGTTTCTCGAAAAACCGCTCAAAATCGACAACCGCCCCATGTGGCTCATCGTCCTGGACCGGACCGCCCGCTACCAGGTGATGGCGGGGGTGGCGCTCGTCGCGGCGGTCCTCTTCCGCCTTTCGCCGCCTGCGGGGCTTTCCGTCGACGGTTACCGTTCGCTCGTCCTGTTCGGCGCAACGATTTTTCTCTGGATCTCCGGCCTTCTCCCGATCGCGGTGACGGCGCTCCTCTCGATGGTGATGCTGCCTCTCCTCGGGATCATGGACGCGAAGAAAACCTACGCAATGTTCGGCAACGAAGCGGTCTTTTTCATCCTCGGCGCCTTCATCCTGGCCGCGGCGATGACCGGAACGGGGCTCTCTGCGCGGCTCGCCCGGTCGATGCTGGCAAAATTCGGCAAGACCCCGACGCGCCTGGCGCTCACCGTCTTTCTCCTCTCGGCACTCCTCTCCTTCGTCATGAGCGAGCACGCCGTGGCCGCGATGATGTTTCCGGTGGTCGCGGAGATCGCGACGGCGCTCAGGCTGGAGAAGGGCAAGAGCAGCTTCGGCCGGCTCCTCTTCATGGCGATCGCCTGGGGGTGCATCATCGGCGGGATCGCCACCTTCCTCGGGGGGGCACGGGCCCCACTGGCGGCAGGGCTTCTGAGGGAGGCGACCGGCCTCCACTTTTCGTTCCTGGAATGGACTACCGCCGCCTGCATGATTGTCCTTCCTCTCCTGGCGATCGGGTTTATCCTGCTGCTGAAGTTCTTCCCACCGGATGTGCGGGACGTGGAGGAGGGGCGAAAGTTCCTCAACCGGAAGCGTCTGGATGCGGGAAAGATAGGGTAC
>DATJLB010000198.1:0-8886 GCA_035490915.1 Geobacteraceae bacterium | reverse complement strand
GTCTCCAAGTCTTCTATTCCCGCGCTTCTTGCCGCGATGGATGCACTTTACATCGGCCTGCAGAGACAACCACTGTTTCGATTTGGGATCAGTCCCAATAAACTCATGGATTATATGATGGCGGGGAAGCCTGTCATCAATGCCATAGAGGCGGGCAATGATCCGGTTGCCGAAAGTGGCTGTGGCATCTCTGTGTGCTCGGAAAACTCTGATGCGATAGCAGAGGCGATTCAGGAGCTAATGGGCATGAATGAGGCAGAACGAGAGGTAATGGGAATGCGCGGCAAAGAGTATGTACTCAAGCATCACGATTACCGGGTCCTTGCCAGGAAATTTGTAGAAATAATGGAGTAACCAGTGGGGAAAATATCATTTTTGCCCTTTGCCCTTCCCGACATCGGCGAAGAAGAAATAGCCGAAGTGCTCGACTCTCTCCGTTCCGGCTGGCTTACCACCGGTCCGAAAACGAAGCGTTTCGAAGAGGACTTTTCCGCTTTTCTGGGAGAAGGTGTCGAATCGATAGCGGTAAACTCCGCTACCGCGGGCCTGCATTTGGCGCTGGAGGCTGTGGGTGTCGGCCCTGGCGACGAAGTGATTACGACGCCATACACTTTTACGGCGACGGCCGAAGTGATCAGGTACTTGGGAGCCGATCCGGTATTTGCCGACATAGACCCGCGGACGTTCAACATTGATCCGTCACGGATAGAGGCCGCCATTACACCGCGGACCAAGGCCATTGTCCCCGTCCACTTTGCCGGTCTCGCCTGCGCCATGGATGCCATCCTCGAAATTGCCCAAAAGTTCAATCTGAAAGTTGTGGAGGATGCCGCCCACGCATTCCCCACAAAACACAGCGGGAGGCTGATCGGCACACTCGATAGCGATGCCACCGTTTACAGCTTCTATGCTACGAAGACTATCGCCACCGGTGAAGGGGGAATGGTTGTCACCCGCAATGCCGAGATTGCCAAGCGCTGCCGGGTGATGCGCCTGCACGGCATCAGTCGCGATGCGTTCGACCGCTACACCTCCACAAAACCGGCGTGGTTTTACGAAGTGGTGGCGCCGGGATTTAAGTACAACATGACCGATCTGGCAGCTTCATTGGGTATTCATCAATTGAAAAAGGCATTGAAGTTCCAGAACCGCCGCGCGGAAATGGCCGCACTTTACGACGCGGCATTCAAGGATGTGCCGGTGGCGCTTCCGTCTCATGCGCCTGAAGGTGACGTTCATGCCTGGCACCTTTACGTCGTTCGTTTGGGAGATGACACGAAAAAAGGCCGAGACCGCTTCATAGAGCAGATGGCGGAAAAGGGAATCGGCTGTAGTGTCCATTTTATTCCCCTCCATCTTCAGCCGTACTGGCGGGAAAACTACGGACTTCAGCCGGAAGATTTTCCGAACGCTCTGCATGCCTATGAACGTGCGGTAAGTCTCCCTCTGTATACCAGAATGACACCGGCCGATCAGGACAGGGTTGTAGCTGCCGTGTGCGAGATCCTGGAAAATGATTAAACGTTCCTTTGATCTCTTATTTGCCTCAGTCGGCCTCATCATTCTATCGCCGATGGTCGTCTGCATAGCTATCGTGATAAAGCTGGATTCTCCTGGACCGGTTTTTTTTCGCCAGGAACGGGTCGGCCAGTTTGGGAGGCCGTTTCGCATCTACAAGTTCAGGACCATGGTGACGGATGCCGAAAGGCTTGGAGCGCAGGTCACTACCGGAGACGACCCGAGGATAACGGGCCTCGGACGCTTTTTAAGAAAATACAAGATTGATGAGTTGCCGCAGCTCATAAATGTCATTATCGGTGACATGAGCCTTGTGGGACCAAGGCCGGAAGTCCCGCGCTACGTGGAAGCATTCCACGAAGACTACAAAGACATTCTGACAGTTAAGCCCGGCATTACCGATTTTGCTTCGTTGGAATACAAAGACGAAAACGAGTTGCTCAAGAGTGCGGAAAATCCTGAAGAACAGTATTTGAAGGAGATACTGCCGGCCAAGATTGCCTTTTACCGGAAGTATCTTCGTGAACAAAGCATTGCGACTGATATCAAGCTTATCTTCAAGACGCTTTGGGGGATCATGCGATGAATGTACGCAGGTTATGCGTGACTGTGTCGCCGTGGAAAATGTCATGCAGGCAACGGCGGTCTCGTAAAAAATGATTTACATACCGTTGGGTAAAAGCTATTAATAGATTGTTTTGTTGCAATGGTTTGGATGGATTGGTGGAGGGAAGATGTTCACGAAGAGAAGGCTTTTGGTTTTCCTGGTGGATGTGGTGTTCATCACAACCGCCTATGTCTCGGCTTTCCTCCTCCGCTTTGACTTCAACGTGTCACGCATTGAAGGAGATCCTAACCTCTTCCTCCCCGGTTTTATCGTCGTCCTCGCCGTCAAGCCCCTGGTGTTCCTCAGCTCCAAGCTGTACAGAAGCCTCTGGCGCTACGCGTCCCTTCAGGACGCCGTGGAGATCTTCAAAACGGTCTTTTGCGCCTCGGTCGTTTCCTTCGGCCTCCTCCTGTTTTTTAACCGAACCCAACCCTTTTCCCAGGCCATCGTCATCCTGGACTGGCTGCTGTTGTTCGCGATGATGTCGGCCAGTCGCCTGGCTTGGCGGACCTACCGGGAAACGTACATCATTCCGCGCAGCGGCCGGGACCGCCGGACGTCCAGCAGGACGTTGATCGTCGGGGCCGGCGACGCGGGGAACCTCTTGCTCAGGGAGATCAGGAAACAGCACGACTCCCCCTACGGCGTGATCGGGTTCCTGGATGACGACCCCGCCAAGCTCGGGATGCGCCTGAACGGGGTGCCGGTGCTCGGTGCGTTGGACACATTGTGCGATATGGTCCGCAAGCACCGGATCGAGAAGGTCGTCATCGCCATGCCGTCCGTCGGCAAGCGGAAGATCCGCGAGATCGTCCGGAGCTGCGAGAAGGTGAGGGTAAGGGTCAAGACCCTCCCCGGGATCGGCGAACTGATCCAGGGGCAGGTGTCGGTTTCCCACATCAAGGATGTGGAGATCGAGGACCTGCTCGGGCGCGAGCAGGTGCAGCTCGACGAGGCAGGGATCAGGCGCTACCTTGCGGGAAAGAAGGTGCTGGTGACCGGCGCGGGGGGGAGCATCGGCAGCGAGATCTGCCGCCAGGTCGCCCGGTTCGCTCCTGCAAAGATCGTCCTTCTGGACAACGCCGAGACGCCGCTGTTTCACATCGACAAGGAGCTGACTGCCGCGTGGCCGGGCCTGCGCGTCATCCCGGTTCTGGGGAGCGTCAAGGACGCGCCGCGGGTCGAGGAGGTCTTCAAGGAGTTCCGGCCGGAGGTGGTCTTCCATGCGGCGGCGTACAAGCATGTGCCGATGATGGAGTTCAACCCGGTGGAGGCGATCACCAACAACATCGGCGGCACCCGGATCCTCGCCGACACCGCCGACCGGTACCGGGTCGCCGATTTCGTCATGATCTCCACCGACAAGGCGGTCAACCCGACCAACACCATGGGGGCGAGCAAGCGGGTGGCGGAGCTCTACGTCCAGGCGCTGGCGGCCAGGGGGAGCACGACCCGGTTCACCACCGTCCGCTTCGGCAATGTGCTCGGGAGTAACGGCAGCGTCATCCCGATGTTCAAGGAGCAGATCAAGAAAGGGGGACCGGTGACGGTCACCGATCCCCGTGTGGTCCGCTACTTCATGACCATTCCCGAAGCGACGCAGCTGGTGCTGCAGGCGGGGTGCCTCGGGAAGGGGGGAGAAATCTTCGTCCTCGACATGGGGGAGCCGGTGCTGATCCGGGAGCTCGCCGAGGAGTTGATCAAGCTTTCCGGCCTCGTGCCCTACGTCGACATCGACATCCGCTTCACCGGCCTGCGGCCGGGGGAGAAGCTGTACGAGGAGCTCCTGCTCGAAGGGGAAGGGATCAAGCCGACCCTGCACGAAAAGATCCGGGTGCTGGCGGCGGTCACCCACGATCCGGCGTGGCTTGCCTGGGAGTTGAAAAAACTGTTCGCCGAGGCGGAGGCCTTCCGCATCGACGGCGTGATGGCGTCGTTGCGCCGGCTGGTGCCCGAATTCAGCCCCGCCTACCACTTCGACGGCGAAGCCCCACCCGCCTTTCAGCAGCTCCGGCCCGACCTCTTCCCCGTTGAGAGCCTGCCGCACCGCTCATCGGAGCGCCTCCCATCTTTTCCCCCGGCCGATGCCGACGCATCCCCGGACTTCCCCCTCCCGCAGCGGCTCGTGCCGGGTATCTCCTAGGAACGCTCCCGGCGGAAAAGCGGAATTCCTCGGCCGAGGGGCCCGCCGCGGCGTTTTTTCTTGCGCAACATGCGTTTCTGTGGTTAGAATGCGCCAGCAGTGCTGCATTGATATTTTGTGACATAGAGGGAGGGCCTTACAATGCGGAAGAGGGCATTGTCCTGTCTGATTGCGGGCATTATGGGGATTGCTGCCGTCCTTTCTCCTGCGGGGGGAGGCGCGCGGGCGGAAAATATCCCCTACTCGCTGTCGATAACGCCGTTCGCCGGCGGCTACGTCTTCGAGAACAACCAGCACATGACCAACCGGGCTGTCTACGGGGTCTCGATCGGATACAACCTCGACGAGCACTGGGCGCTTGAGGCGACCTACAGCGCCGTCCCCGAGGCGAAAACCACCAACACCAACCAGGTCGGCGGCCTGCCGGGGGTGGAGAAGAAGCTGACCGTGCACGAAGTGCGCGGCGACATCCTCTACCACTTCCTCCCCGCCGGCCGGTTTGTCCCCTACGTCGCCGCCGGGGCGGGGTGGATCTTCCTCGTCCCCGAAAAGGGGGGGACCGACGACGACATACTTGTCGACTACGGTGTCGGCTTCAAGTATTTCCTGAACGACCGGGTAGCCCTGCGCGCCGACGTCCGGCACATCTTCGACATCACCTACCACGACGATGTCAGGCCCCAAGATTACTACAACAACTTCATGTACACCGCCGGCGTGACCTTCCAGCTGGGGGGGGTAAAGCCGCCGGTACGCCCCGTGGCCGAGGAAAAGCCGGCGGAGGTCGTGGCTCCCGCCCCGGTCCCGGCGCCCCAGCCGACTCCGCCGCCGGCGCCGAAGGTGGAGCCGCCGCCTGTTGTCGTCCCGCCTGCGCCTGAAAAGCCGGCCCCGCTCACCGTGACGGGGATCATCGTCCGGCAGAGCGCCGTGGAGATAACCGCCACCGAACCGATCAAGGCGTACAAGACCTTCACGCTGGCCGCGCCGGCACGGCTGGTTATCGACATCGACAACGCAGCCAACGGCTTCGGGGCGAAGCGGGTTCCGGTCCATGCCTACGGCATCGCCGCCATCCGTCTCGAAGAATACCCCGAAAAGCTCCGGATCGTTTTCGATGCGGAACAGGATAACCTCCCCCTCTACCGGTTCGTGGAAACGGATCGGGGCCTGTCGGTCGTCCTCGAGCCGCACCCCGCTGCAATGCCCGAGGCGTCGGCCGCGCAACCGGCCAAGGAGGTCAAAGCGGCCGCTCCTGAGGGAGGCACGACGGTGACCGCCATCACCGCGGAGCGGCAGGGGGTGGAGATCACCACCACCGAGCGCCCGTCGTACAGGGCCTACACGCTGGCCGGGCCACCCCGGCTGGTGATCGACATCGCCAACGCGAAGGATGCCGTGGGGACGAAGCGGATTCCCGTCCACACGTTCGGCATCGCCGCCGTCCGCCTCGGGAGCCACGCCGGCTTCCTCCGGATCGTACTCGACGCGGCTCAGGACAAGCTCCCCGCCTACCGGATCGTCGAGTCCGACAAGGGGCTGAAGGTCGACCTGACCGCACCGTAGGAAAAGACTTCCCAGGCAAAGAAAAAGGCCCCGCGAGCATTATGTTCGCGGGGCCTTTGTGTTTCCGGCTTCCCAATATTCCCTCCCCCTTGATGTACCCGCAGGGCATAAAGGGGAGGGTTAGGGTGGGGGTGCAAGCTGCGAGGGAGAGAATAAGGCGTGGGATGCAGCTCTAAACAGTTGAACGTTCATCAGCATAAAGGTCAGCGCGCAGTGTAGTAGGCGGACTTTATCACCTTGTGCATCGGATGATTGTCGTTGCGGCGAAGATCCGACAGTTCCTGCTGCATGGCAACGGCGATCACCCGGTCCGAAAGCCGGAACGCCACCTCGGGAACGAGGCTTGCCAGCCGTGCCGCGCTTTCCGGTTCCGGTCCGCTTTCCGTCCCGAGCGTCTGCCGGTAGGCACCGCTCTGGCTGAGGAGCTCCTTCCCGATCCGGTCCGTTTCGTCCCTCCTGGCGGTGAGGGCGTCGACGGCGCTGCGGGCCTCGCTGCACCCCTCGCCGGTACGACACGCCTCCACTTGCTTGGCGGCTTCTCCCGTGAGGGCGTCCACCTCGTCGGCGAGGGCGACGTAGCGTTCCGCAAGTCGCACGAGGGCGGCCCGCCCGCTCACGGCCGTTGTCTTCGGTCTTGCCTCCAGGTCGGGCTTCGCCTTCCTGTCCCGGCCCGGCTTCTTGACGGCTTCCTGTGCCGGCGGGGGCGCCGCGGGAGCCGATTCCTTCAGGTTCTTCACCACCTGCTTCAGGTCGTCCAGGGGAGTGCCGTCGTTTTTGTCGTATACCCCGTTTTTCACCTTGTACAGGTTCCAGGCGAGAACGTCCCGCGCGTTCCGGTCACAGTAGCTGCCGGTGTCCTGCAGGCATTTGGCGGTCAGATCGTTGGCGGTAATCCGGGCCATGAGGTCGATCGGCGACAGGGTGGCGACGGTGGCGTTGAGCTTCCTGGTGACGGTCACATAGCGGTTGATGCCGTCATCGTAGGGGTAGACACTGATCGCCTTCACCAGGTAGTCGACCGACTGGTTATGCAGGTCGCTGCTGGCGTTGTATGCGGAAACCGCGGTCTTGAGCCGCGACAGCATCTTCATGGTTTCCGCGTAGGCAAAGTAGGCGGAATCGGGCACGACCTCGCGGTGCCCCTTCGCCGCATACCCCTCGAACAGGCGGGCATATCTGAGGAGTGCCCGCTCCGCCGGTTCCGCGTTGTCCATCACGCTCTGGAAGTCGTCCGGGTCCATCCGGCCGAGGTAGTATGCGCCTTCGAGGAGCGAGTTCCTCCGCAGGGCGTTCCAGAGCCGCTGGACGCCGTCCACGTACCCCTTGCGGTCGAGGAAGCGGAGCCGCTCCCAGCCGTCGTTTTCCTTGTCCGCCAGCTCGCGGTAGAGCTGGGCAGCCGTGTCGGCGTTGACCCGGCCCGGGTTTGCCGCCAGCCCGGCATAGACCGGTGGCGGCAGGATGTCTTTCATCCGCGCCAACGCCAGATTCAAGAGTTCCAGGTAGCTGGCGGCTGCCGTGGCCCTTCCCTGGCCCGTTGCCGCCCACCCGTTGGCGAGAAGCAGGTATTCCCTCGCTTCAGCGAAGAGCCTTTCCGCCGCGGGTCCCCCCTGCTTCGCGTCCAGGGCCTGGACGAGGAGGGCGCGCCTCCGCTCCCCCTCGCGCATGGCGACCGCATAATTCAGACGGTAGTTGTCCGAGTCGGGTCCCGCCAGGAACCGCCTCACGTCGGTCAGGAGGCGTGCCAGTTCCTGCTCCTGCGCGTCGGCGCCCTGTGATCCGTTGCGGTTGCCGAGGAGCCAGACGGCGGAGCCGAGCGTTTCGAGCCCCTCGATCTTTTCCGTCACGATACCCCGGATGAGGACTGCGTCGGCCAGGTTCCAGCCGTACTGGCGGCGCTTCAGCTCCTCGGGGGTCGCGGCGCCGGGCTGGAGCGGGTCGCCTCCCAGGATGGCGTTGTTCAGAAGCCCGTACGCGTCGTACTTCAGGGCGACCGCGTTCTTTGCCCGCACGTCGGCCAAGGTGCGCGGATAGTAGTACCAGAAGGCGAAGTCGGTATAGGAGAGCTTGTCCTCGAATTTTTCACCGAGAAGGATCGCCCGGTTGAGGCTCTTCGTGTCGCCGGTGCGGAGGTAGTGCACCGTCGCGGCCGCTACCATCCGCCGGAACGTCTCGTCCTTCGGAATGGCGCACTTGAAGTTCCGTGCCAGCTCTGCCGGGAACGCCTCCGCCAGGAGGGTCTTGTTGACGCAGACCCGGTTGTCCGCATCGTTGTGTCCCGTGGCCAGGTTCGCCGCCGCGTAGGAGAGCCGCACCCCCGCAAAGCGCTCCTGGCTGTAGACGGAATCCTCGCGCACGATCCGGGTGAGCTCGTCCGCCAGGAGACGGTCCGACAAGACCTGTGTCTCGTCGGGGGCGCCGCGTTTCTGTGCGGGAGAGCCCAGGCTGCCGGCAGCGATCGCTTTCTGTGTGCCGGGAGAGAGCTTTTCGAAGAGGAAGCGGGAGACCGGCTCCTTTTTTTCCTGCAGCTTCCGGATGAGGCCACCCAGATCGGTGATGTCGGTGGCGCAGTAGGCGAGCGGGGCGCAGGCTTCCCCCCGGCTCCGGTCGGTATAGACGATCGGCATCGCCAGCCGCTGTTCCCAGGCGGCCATGTACGCGGGGAGCTCCTGCCTGATCCGCGCCTCCTCCTTTTTCAGCCCTGCGTCGAGGTCGGCCCGCCCGCGCCAGGTCTGGTTGTAGATCCGGTCGAGCACCCCGTCCCACTCGGGAGAGGGGGGAGGGTCGGCGGCGGACACGGGGAGGGAAAAGGAGCAGAGCAGCAGGGCAACAAGCGGCAGGTCACGGAAAATTCGCATGGCAGGTCCTCGCGTCTAGAGAGTCGTGTGCGTCTACAGGCCGGTGTTCAGGCGGTTTGCGTCCTTCATCAGGAGGGTGTAGGGGGTGGATTTCCCCATCTCCTCAACGTAGAACGCCTTCAGGAGCCGATGCACCGGGTGGTCCGGCTTGCGCTGCAGTTCGTCTCGCAGCTGGCGAAGCGGCGCGGAGAATGACCTTC
>DATJLB010000197.1:0-3717 GCA_035490915.1 Geobacteraceae bacterium | reverse complement strand
TGAACGCCAGCTCGGGCACGCCGGCGATCCAGGCCACCACTTCGGTATGGATCGGATGGGTGGCGAACAGGAGCGCCGCGGCAAACGGGGGGAAAAGAGACGAGGCGGACGCTGATGGCACCGCTTGCCGGAGAAGCCGCGCGACGATGAGGAACACGAGGACCGAGATGCCGCTGTTGAGGAGGATGTTCACCAGATGGAACCCCCACGGCGTCAGCCCGAAGAGGTGGTACTCGATCATGTAGATCGTGTGCATCAACGGCCGGTAGTAATTGGTCACGTTCCCCATGAACTCCCAGACGTTCGAGGCGAAAACATGCGGCAGGTAGCCGAAATCCCTGATCCAGGGGTTGTTCAGGATCTGGTGCTCGTCGTCGTATACGAAACCGTTGAGGAGGGTGTTGCCGTAGACCGCGGTCGCGACGAGCAGGATCACGGCGATCATGATGAGCCGGGTCCTCGATGCTCCCGGCGCGTCCATGTCTCCCGATGTCCTCTGTCTTGCGGAGGGTTCTGAATGGTTCATGCGTTCCGTTCCCTTTCCTGTCGGTTCTGCAGCGCTCACGGCTTCAGCCAGCGGTAGACAAGGCGCGTGCGCCAACCGAGAAAGCGGTGCAGAAGCAGCGCGGCCTCCCCCCTGAACCCGAGGCCGGCGGCGTGCCGCCGGGCCGTGGCCAGGGCCGCGTCAAGCTGCTCGCCGGTCTGCAGGCTCCCCTTGGCTGACGGATGAACCCGGAAATCGGCCAGGTCGTCGGCCAGCACGACGGGCGGCGTCACCCGGGCAAAGCGCAACCAGAGGTCGTAGTCCATGTCGAGGTGCCGGTCGAGATCGAGCGTCCCGGCCCGGTCCCACATGGCCCGGTTCCAGAAGACCGCCATCTGGGGGATGAAATTCTCGGTCAGGAGCTTGTAGAGGGAGAAGCGCCGGCCCCGCCAGTTCTTGTAACCGACGATGAAGCTCGCGTGCGGCCTCCCCCGGCCGTCGATCATCCCGGCTCGGCCGTAGACCCAGCGCGGCTCCGGGCAATCGAGCAAACCGGCCACCCTGGCCAGGGCGCCCGGCCGCAGCCGGTCATCCGAATTGAGCCAGCCGAGGACCCGGCCGCGGGCCAGCCCCATCCCACGGTTGACCGCATCCGATTGCCCCCGGTCGGGGTCAAAATGGAGCACGAGCCGCCCCCCGTATTCATGATGCAGCGCCTCCAGCAGCTCCCGCGAGCCGTCGGTCGAGCCCGGGTCCATGACCAGGAGCTCCACCTCCACCCTCTCCTGGTCGAGGACCGAGCGCACCGCCTCCTCCAGATAGGCGACCTGCTGGAAGGAGGGCATGACGATGGATATCAGTGGCGAAGAGGCCATGGGCCGAGATCTCCGGAAAGTGTCGGTCGGTCAAATCCCGTCATTGGAGCCGAAACACCGCGCACGGCTTGAACCCGCGCAGCGGAATCGACTTCGAAGCGTTGTCGACGTCGATGTATTCCATGCGGGGCATGAGAGCCGTGCGTCGGGCCACCATGGCCCAGAACGGGTATTCGTAGGCATCGATTGAGCCCGTAAGCCCCACGTTCTCGCACGCCCCCCCCCGCGCCAGGTCGTCGGCCCCTGCCAGATACGATGAATATATCCGGGGCTTGTTGACAAAATAGAGCTTTTCCCTGTCCGTGGTGAGTATAGTCCACTCTCCCACCAGCGGACGCGCACTGTTCGCAAGGAGCCACGGCGTAGAGCAAACGAGCAGGACGGCCGCTACGGCAAACGCGGGCCGTTTACTCTCCCCTTTGGACAGCGCCGCGGCAACGAGCGGCGCCGCCAGGACGAAAAAGGGGAGTTGCAGGCGCGTCCCCCACGGTTGCCATTTCAGGAGGAGGTTGAAGAGAACGAAGCCCCCCGCGAGCGCCATGGCATACCAAAACTCCACGGCGGTGAATTGCTTCCTCCGCAGAAGCACGGCGGGGATCACGGCGCAGATCAGGACCAGGTGGAGGAAGTTTCCCGCATAGTCTTCGTGATACGGTGCCATCCGCGGCGTGAATTTCGTGCCGGCGAACGTCGTCGCGGGATCGCTGACATCGATGCCGAGAGCGTCATGGAGCAGCTCGACCCCCCGGTACTCCAGCAGACTGGCCGCTTCGCCCGGTGTCGAGGCGAGCGACGCCATATTCCGGGAGAGGTTCGAAACCAGCGCCTTCACGCCGATCCGGTCGTTCGAGAGCTTTTCCGTGTCGGTGGCGAGCGGGCTCCCCCACAGGGCGTAGTTCCGCAGGTACTGCCCCGTGTTCAGGGCGATGAAGAGAGCGGCGATCACCGCCAGGTATTTCGGGAGAACCCGGCCGTGCCTCCGCAGGCCGGCGCAGAGGAACCAGACGACGAACGGTGCGGCGAAGATGTATGCCGTTCCCTTGGTCAGAACCGCAAGGCCGAGGCTTGCTCCCGCCGCGGCGGCAGACGGCAGGTCCGGTTGCCTGGCCATCCGCATGCCGAAGTAAACGAAGCAGACGAGCCAGAAAGAGACCGCCAGGTCATTCTGGGTGCTCGACGCCTGCAGGATCCCCATCGGGATCGTGGCCGCAACCACGGCGGCACATGCCTGGGCAATCACCGGCGCCCCGCATTCCTCCGCGATGAGCGTGACGCCGACGATGCCGCCGCAGAGCGCGAACCATTGCACGAGGTTGGCGAAACGATCCCCTCCGCTCAGGATTTGCAGGTGCATGATGGCGTATTCGGCCCAGGGCGCCGAGTAGAGCTGCCGGGTGATGCCGGTCGGGTAAAAGGCCACCGACCGGTTCTGGATCCAGTGCATGACCCGCGCCATGTGGTAGGTCATGGAGTCCCAGTTGTTGGGGGGGGAAACGAGCGCGATCAGCAACGTGGTCGCAAGAATAACGCCGATCCCGATGGCGGCTGCCATGGTATCTGAGGCCGGACGGGAAAATTGGACACCGGGCCGTTTGCGGTACAGGGCCGTGCCGCTTGCGGCGGCGACACATCCCCAGAAAACGGACATCGTCAGCCGGTCTATAGCCCCCAAAAGGCTCGCCAGCTCGGTGTACGCCGTCACCAGCGCGCCGAAGCAAACGGCCGCCGACAGGAACGCCCGTCGGTACGGGACGCCGCAGGCGACGAACCAGAGCATGATGCACAGAAAGGAGAGCGCGGGAAGCAGTACGAGCATGACAGTTCTCTTACAGGGTGAAATGGGGGAAACCGAGTATCAGTTCCTCAGCTCCAGCTGCAGCAGACTCAGGCCGGGCTGGTTTCCCGGTTTGATGAAGTGGCGCATCTCCCTGGTCTTGAACGTGGCCGTTATCGCTGCCAGCACGTCCTTGTCGCCGGGGTACGGATACGCCTCGTTGAAGAGAAGGTACGTCGGCAGACCGGAACTGACGAACTGACGGAGTATCGCGACCGTCTCGATGGGATTCCAGGCGGCGACCTGAACATTGATCCGCGGGTCGAGCTCGTTCCTGAAGACGCCCAAGCCGAACAACGGCACATCCCAGGTCGGCAAACATATCACGTTGATGCCGTTCGGCTCGTTTCGGGCGAGGTCGTTGATGAACTGCAGCGATTCGCTCAAGCCGTAGCCTGATGTCGAGCCGGAGATATACTCCTCCCTCAGAACGTCAGGATAGGGATAGGTTATCGGGTTGAGCAGCATGCGACACGAACTGACGGCCGGATTGGCGAGAAAGAGCCCTGTGATGACGGATGCCG
>DATJLB010000196.1:0-5200 GCA_035490915.1 Geobacteraceae bacterium | reverse complement strand
CGGTCCGAAGGCGGCCCGGGAGACGGGCGCCATCATCACCGCCGAGGAGCATTCGATCATCGGTGGCCTGGGAGGGGCCGTAGCCGAGCTGCTGTCTGAGGAGTGCCCCGTTCCGCTCAGGAGGGTCGGGGTTCGCGACCGGTTCGGCACCTCGGGTAAGGCGGAAGAACTCCTGAAGTATTTCGGGCTCACGTCGGAAGACCTGGCGGAGGCGGCCAGGGAGGTCCTGGCACGCAAGCGGGCGTGAGGTGTGAAGGGTGAGGATGCTCCGTGGGTCATCGGACGGGTTCACTCTCATTGCGGTCATGGTGGCTGTGGTCGTTATCGGGATCATGCTCGGCGCCGCGTCCCGGAGCTGGCAGACGGTCATGAAGAGGGACCGGGAGGAGGAACTCCTGTTCCGGGGGATGCAGATCCGGAACGCCATCGCCCAGTGGAACAAGCCCGTTAAAACCCAGACTCAGGGGCAGCTTGCTCCCTCCCGGCCTCCGCTCAGCGACTTGAAGCAGCTGTTGCAAGATACCACCACGGCGGAAACAGTCCGCTTTCTGCGGAAGGTCTACACCGACCCGATCACCGGCAAGGATTTCGACCTGATCCGTGACCCGGTGAAGGGAATCGTCGGCGTGAAAAGCTCCAGCCAGGACCCGCCGCTCAAGCGGGACAACTTCCCCGACGAGCTGAAGGCGTTCGTCAACAGGGATAAGTACAGCGAGTGGACGTTCGACTACCGATTGAAGCCACTTCCTGGTGCAGTCGGAGGGGGTGTGAAGGGCTTGCCCGGCGGTTAGACCGGAGCTAGCGTGACGAGCGTAACCAGCGGCGGCACCATGCATTATCCTTGAAGGGACCACTGGCTGCCTGCCCGGTGAAACTCAGATTCCGTGAATCGTTGTTTATGGAGCATCTTTGATATTTAAAAGCCTGACAACGCGGGTCATTGTCATCTCCATCTCCCTCCTGACGTTCGGCATCAGTGCCTTCACCTTTCTCAATCTCCAGAAAGAGCAGTCTCAGCTCATCAACTCCGCCCGGGAGAGTACCGAGATCCTCCTCAATACCATCGAGGGGAGTATTTACAACTCGATGCGGATCGGGAACACCGAGGATACCCAGACCATACTGGAAATGGTGGGAAGCGGCCACAAGCTGCTTTCAGTGCGGATCTTCCATCCCCACGGAGTCGTGTTGAAGTCGTCCAGGCCGACGGAGGTCGGCAAGGCGGTCGACGTCGCGGACTACCAACTCTTCGTCAACAACAAGCGGGAGGGGATCTTTACCGGCGGTCCGCAGGGCGAGACGCTGAAGATGCTGAAGCCGATCTACAACGACGTTCCCTGTTATCCGTGCCACGGCAACAAGACCAAGGTGATCGGGGTGCTGAACATCAACTACTCGCTCCTGGAAACCAGGAAGCGGGTGGTGGAGGCGACCAACATCTTCATCATCTCCACGGTTGCGATCATCATCTTCCTGTCGGGGGCGATCTCGCTGGTCATGCTCAAATTCGTCCGGAAGCCGCTCAACCAGATCGTCGGCAATATGGCGAAGGTGGAGAAGGGGGATCTTTCCGTCCGGATGCAGGCAGTCGGCAAGGACGAAGTGGGGCGGCTGATCGTCAGCTTCAACTCGATGGTGGACCGGCTCGATACGGCCAAGAAGGAACTGGACCAGTACCATTTCCAGCAGATGGAACGGGCTGACCGCCTTGCCTCGGTCGGGGAGATGGCGGCCGGTATCGCCCATGAGATCAAGAACCCGCTGACCGGCATCGCTGCGGCAATCACCATCATCAAGGAGGACTTCGTCTCTTCCGACCCCCGCACGGAGATCGTCAACGAAATCCTGGAGCAGATCAAGCGGCTCGACAAGACGGTCAATGACCTCCTCTTCTTCGGCAAGCCGACGCAGCCCGAGCCGGCCTGTGTCAACGTGAACGCCATCCTGAAAAAAACCATCATGTTCGCCTCCCAGCACCGGGGAGGAAAGAACGTGGAAAAGCGGCTCGAGCTTTCCGACGACCTCCCCTCCGTCTACGTGGACCCGAAGCAGGTCCAGCAGGTGTTTCTCAATCTGATGCTGAATGCGCTCCAGGCGATGCGGGAGGGGGGAGTCCTCACCATAACCAGCGCGGTGCTGGAAAGAGACGGGAAACGGTGGATCAGGGTGAACATTGCCGATACCGGCCCCGGAATCCCCTCCCAGATACTCGGGAAAATCTTCACACCGTTCTTCACCACCAAGGCCCAGGGGACCGGTCTCGGCCTTGCCATCTGTCACAAGCTCATTTCCCAGCATGGGGGGGTCATCTCCGTCGAAAGCGAAGACGGCAAGGGGACGGTCTTCTCCGTCGAACTGAAGGCCTGCGACGGGGAAACGCCTCCCGACGGGGACGTGACCGCGCCGGACGTTCAGGCATAAAGGAGCAGCGATGAGAAAAACGAAAATACTGGTCGTGGACGACGAACACCTGATCCGCTGGTCGCTTGAACAGAACCTGATGAAGCAGGGGTACGAAGTCCTGACCGCCGGCAACGGCGATGAGGCTTTGAAGCTGGTCCGCGGGGAACAGCCGGAGCTGGTGCTCCTTGATATACACATGCCGGGCATTTCCGGCCTGGAAGTGCTTGAGAAGATCAAGGAGTACGACGATGATATCATCGTCATCATGGTGACCGCCCACGGCGGACTGGAAACCGCCGTCAACGCCATGCGGATGGGGGCGTACGACTACATCAACAAACCGTTCAACCTGGACGAGATGTCGCTCGTCATCAAAAAGGCGCTGGAAAACTCCGACCTCCGCCGCGAGGTCGCGGGTCTGCGGAGCGAACACAAAAAGATCGGCCCCCCCACCATCGTCGGCAAGGGAAAGCACATGCAGCATGTCATGGCGATGATGGGTCGGGTGGCCAAGAGCGAGGCGTCCACCGTCCTGGTCCAGGGAGAGTCGGGGACCGGCAAGGAGCTGGTGGCCAAGTGGATCCACTACGAATCGAGCCGGGCTGAGAAGCCGTTCGTTGCCATCAACTGCGCGGCCGTGCCGGCGACCCTTCTGGAAAGCGAGCTGTTCGGCTACGAGAAGGGGGCGTTCACCGACGCCAAGACCATGAAAAAGGGGCTCTTCGAGCTGGCCGACGGCGGCACGGTGTTTCTCGACGAAATCGGCGACATGGAGCTCGGAATGCAGGCCAAGCTCCTCCGTTTCCTGGAAGACAGGACGTTCCGGCGGGTCGGCGGCTCGAAGGTGATCGCAGTGGACGTCCGGATCATCTCGGCGACCAACAAGGACCTCCTCAAGGCGGTCGAGGAAAAGATCTTCCGGAACGACCTCTACTACCGGCTGCAGGTGATCCCGATCTTCCTCCCCCCTCTCCGGGAACGGAAGGATGACATCGCCATCCTGGCCAACCACTTCATCGAATCCTACAACAGGGAGTTCAACAAGCGGGTCAAGGGGCTGTCGGGCGAGGCGGAGAAGACTCTGACCGGCTACAACTGGCCCGGCAACATCCGGGAGCTGAAGAACGTCATCGAGCGGGCCATCATTCTCGGCACCGAGGATGCACTCATGCTTGACCAGCTTCCCCTCGAGATCGCGACGCAGTCGGCTGCGGCCCCGGCTGCCACCGGGCAATCCACCGTCTTTAAGCTCCCTCCCGAAGGGGTCGATATCGAGGAGGTGGAGAAGGAGCTGATCCGCCAGGCGCTGGAAACCGCCGACGGTAATCAGTCCAAGGCGGCGAAGCTCCTGAACCTCGGGATCGACGCCTTCCGCTACCGGATGAAGAAGTTCGGGTATCTCAAGTAAAGAAAAGCAAAGGCCGGGATTTCCTCCCGGCCTTTTTTCATATCCTCACCAGCTCGTACCGTCTCATCCCGAGCCCGATCCGCTCCCCATGTTCCAGCTGTACCTCCCAGTCGATATCCGGATGGACCCCGCGGAACTTGTCTCCCCCCGGTTCGAAGCCGCTTGCAAGCGCCGTGTTCGCATTGCCGGGGGCGGCGTTGACGAGGTCGGCGCACGCCTGATCGATCGCCACCGGGTCGGTGGAGGCGCAGATGCCGATGTCGTTCACGATCGGGGCGTCGGCATGGCCGTAGCAATCGCAGGCGGGGGACACCTGGGTGATGAAGTTCAGGTAGAGGGTCTTCCCTGCCTTTCCCGTGACGGCGCCGAGGGCGTACTCGCACATCTTCTTCATGACGAGAGGGGCCGCCTCGTTCCACTGGATTTTGATCGCCTTTCGCTGGCAGGCGGTGATGCAGCGGCCGCAGCCGGCGCACTTTGCCGGGTCGATCGTTGCCTTCCCCTCGATGATCGTGATGGCGTCATGGGTGCACGCCTTCAGGCAGAGGGCGCAGGCGGTGCAGAATCCCTCCGCCACGACCGGCGCCACCGTGGAGTGCTGGGTGAGCTTCCCCGCCCTGCTCGAGCACCCCATCCCGAGGTTTTTCAGGGCACCGCCGAAGCCGGTCAACTCGTGGCACTTGAAGTGGGAAACCGCCACCAGCGCGTCCGCCTCGACGATCTCCGCGCCGATGGATACCTGCCGGAGGATCTCCCCTTCGATGGCCACATCCACCGCCGTCTGCCCCCGCAGCCCGTCGCTCATGATGAGCGGCGCCCCGACCACCGCGAAGGCGAAGCCGTTCTCGATGGCGTTCACCAGCGCGGAAACCCCCTCCTTGCGCTCCCCGGGGTAGAGGGTGGAGGAGTCGGTCAGAAACGGCCTGCCGCCGCACTCCTTGATTTCTTCGACAACCCGCCGGACGAAGACCGGGCGGACAAAGGTATGGTTTCCCCGTTCGCCGAAGTGGACCTTGACCGCCACCAGATCGTCTTGTCCGATGTGCTCGCCGATGCCGCAGTTCTGCATGAGTCTGCCGATCTTGTCGAACAGGTTCTCCTTGTGCCCCGCCCGCATGTCGGCGAAAAAGACAGTGCTGGTCATTCTCTCTCCCTCCTAAAGGCCGTGAACGGTAATCGGTGATCGGTAATCGGCGAGAACCATTGGTTCACCGTTCACGGATCACCGGTCACCGCCTCTGAACGCTATCACACCAAGGATCCATTTTCAACCACTTGAGGAACGGCGGGCGAAAGTTTCTTTGCGTTGTCCCGAAATTGTGGTATCTATGTCATCAGGTGGTTGTGAACACTGATGTTCCGGGGGGTGACATGACCGAACCGACGAGC
>DATJLB010000195.1:0-2383 GCA_035490915.1 Geobacteraceae bacterium | reverse complement strand
GGATTAGCGGGTGTCAGTGCGATGGCTTGGAGAGCTGCCGAAGTCAGGAGGGTCGACGCGGAAAGAGTCCCCACCGATGCTGTTATGGTGGTGGTGCCGGCGGTGACGGCCGTAGCGAGCCCTCCCGTGGTAATGGTCGCTACGCCGCTGTTCGACGAGCTCCAGGCGGCCGAGGTCGTCATGTCCTGAGCCGAGCCGTCGGAGAAAGTCCCGGCAACCCTGAACTGGAGGGACGTGCCGGGAGCAATGCTCGGGTTGGCCGGCGTTATCGTGAGGGAGACGAGCGTGACAGGGGTGGTACCCCCGCCGCACCCCGCCAGTGAAATGGCCATCAGCAGAGCGATCATGAGAAACCGATATCGTGACATCGCACCTTCCCCAATGCTGGATTGCGTGATTATGGACTCCTGTTAACTTTACCTTGCCCTGACACTTTTGCAAGCTTTATTTCTGCACCTCCACCGGTGGTAATCCGGCGTGCAATCCGAACAAAAGGGGAGTTGACCTTTGCCGGCACTGTTTCGGATGGTTGTAGCCTCTTTCGCCGAACGGATGCAGCTTGTCGAGCACTCCGATTCTGCGATTATCGAATCAGATTGAGGGGGATCTTTTCGGTCTTGAAATTTTCCGGCAAATTGAGCGACAATGGTTCCATGGGCTGGTGAACCAGGGATGGGGAACGCATACTGCGAGGCAGGATCAAGATGTTTGACGGGATATTCTGGGACAACGACGGGGTGCTGATGGAGACCGAGCACCTCTACTATCAGGCCAATGCCGAGGCGCTGGCGCAAGCGGGGGTGGTGCTTACCCTCGAAGAGTTCTGCCGGATCTCTCTCCGCCAGGGGGAGAGCGTGCTCGACCGCGCCGCCGGCCGCCGGAGAGGAGGTGACGCGGCGGAGCTGCGCCGGGTCCGCGATGACATCTATTATCGCATGCTGGGAGAGGAGGTGCGGGTGATCCCGGGTGTTCAGGATACCCTGGCGCGGCTCCACGGCCGGCTCCCCATGGCGATCGTCACCAGCTGCCGGAGGGTGAATTTTCTGCAGATGCACCGTGCAAGCGGTCTTCTCGGCTACTTCGACTTCATCCTTACCCGCGAGGACTATGGCGCCTCCAAGCCCGATCCGGAGCCGTACCGGACCGCCTGTGCCCGTGCCGGGCTCGATCCAGGCCGCTGCCTGGCGATCGAGGATTCGGAGCGTGGGGTCGTCTCCGCCGCCCGGGCCGGGCTGGTCGTGGCCGCTATTCCCGGCGAGATGAACCGGGGGGGCGATTTCGGTGCCGCCCGCTGGCTCATGGACGGCATCCACGAACTGCCGGCGCTCCTGAGCCTTGACTAGCAAGATCTACGTCAGCTGGGTTTTTCCTTCGACAGCTTGAAAGTTTGCGGCGCCCAATCGGAATCGATCACGAAGACGTGGTCGAACAGCCCGAAGGAAACGATGGTTTCGAGCTTTTTGTCCCGAGTCCCGGTAAACACGAGCCAGTCCACGAGATACAGGTCGTCCCATTGAGGCAGTTCCGCGGCTGCTTGATCGAATGCCGCATCTTCCCCCTTTGCGGCCGCCCAGATCTTTTCCTGATGTCGGTCAAGCTGTGGCTTGTGGTAGTAGCCATAGACGAAAGGCGCGAGCAGCAGCGCGATTATGACGAACTTTTTCATCGGTACATCCTTCCTGCAGCGGTCGTCGATCCGCTCCAAACTTACGCCAGAGCGGTCCGTTTGTCAATCTCCGGCTATCATGGCCGTATCTCGACAATCGTCCCATTTGGCGCCACCTTCGCTATTTCCTCGATTTCTTCGTCCGTAACGGCAATACACCCCTTCGTCCAGTCGATCTCCGCGTGAGCATCACCAACCCACGAGAAACCCTTCTTGATGCCGTGGATCATGATGTTGCCCCCCGGCGAAACGCCCAGTTCCCTTGCCCGTTTTCTGTCCCGCTCGTTTGGATAGGAAATATGAAGAGACAGGTGATACCGACTGTCCTTGTTTCGCGAATCGATGACGTAGATTCCCTCCGGGGTCTTGTTGTCCCCTTCTCTTTCTTTGGGGCCGATCGGGTTTCCCCCCAAGGCAATCTTGTAGGTCCTGAGTACCTCACCCTTCGAGATCAGCATCAATCGTCGTTCTTTCTTTTCGATCAGAATCCTGTCCACCGGTCTCTTCAGGGTCGCAAAGGCAAAAACCCTTTTTTCGAGCGCTTCGATCTTTCGTTGCAGTGCTGTAATTTCATTCCCCTTGCTTTCAACCTCGCGCTGGAGAGTCTCAATGTGAGTCTGCTGCGTGGCGATCGTCTTATCCTTGACAGTGACACTGGTGATATAGAATATCATCATCTCACTGTCCTGCCTGTAACTGCTCCCCGGGTAGTCCTTC
>DATJLB010000194.1:0-12358 GCA_035490915.1 Geobacteraceae bacterium | reverse complement strand
ATCAGCTTAACGGAATCGCCGTGTCGGAAGCAGTGAAGCGGCGCTCGCCGCTGGACAGGCCGGCGGCAAGCATCTCGGTGAAGGCATGCTCCACGACGGGGCGACTGAAGTAGTGCCCCTGCATCTCCTCGCACCCGTGGCCGCGGAGGAATTCCATCTGCTCCCGCTGCTCGACCCCTTCGGCAATCACCCGCAGCTTGAGGCTGTGTGCCAAGGCGATGATCGCTTGGGCAATGGCGGCGTCATCCGGGTTCGTCGTGACGTCGCGCACGAAGAACTGGGCGATCTTCAGCCGGTCGAGGGGGAAGTGCTTCAGGTGGCTGAGAGATGAATACCCGGTGCCGAAGTCGTCGATGGAAAGACCGATCCCCCGCTCCCTGAACCGGCGCAGGATGTTCGCGGCCCGCTCGGGGCTCTCCATGATGGCGCTCTCGGTCAGCTCCAGTTCCAGGTAGCGCGGGTCGAGCCCGGTCTCCTGAAGCACCCCCTCCACAATCTCAACCAGGTTCCCCTGGCGGAACTGGTGACCGGAAAGGTTCACCGCCACCTTCAGGGGAGGGAACCCCGCATCCTGCCACGCCTTGTTCCGGGCGCAGGCGGTCCGCAGCACCCATTGGCCGATCTGAACGATCAGGCCGCTCTCTTCCGCGAGGGGGATGAACTTGGCGGGCGAGAGAAGCCCCAGGTCGGGATGCCGCCACCGGAGCAGCGCTTCCATGCCGGTGATCCTGCCGGTCCCGAGGTTCACCTGGGGCTGGTAGCAGAGGAAGAACTCCTCCCGTTCCAGCGCATGCCGCATGCCCGCCTCCAGGGCCAGGCGCTCCACCGTCTTGACGTTCATCTCCCGGGAGAAGAACTGGTAGGTATTGCGCCCCTGGTCCTTGGCCATGTACATGGCGATGTCGGCGTTCTTGAGGAGGGTGTCCTCATCCTCGCCGTCCAGAGGGTAGATGGCGATCCCGATACTGCAGGTGCAGAACAGCTCCTGACCGCCGAGCAGCAGCGGTTCGGCCAGCACGTCCTGGATCTTCTGAACGGTGGTGGCGATATCCTCGTCGTGGGCGACGGACGAGAGGACCAGGACGAACTCGTCCCCCCCGAGGCGGGACACCGTGTCGCTCCGGCGCATGCACCCCTTCAGGCGCCCAGCCATCACCTTGAGCATCTCGTCGCCGACGGAGTGGCCGAGGGTGTCGTTCACCTCCTTGAACCGGTCGAGGTCGAGGAAGAGGACCACCGACCGTCTCCCGTCGCGGCTCGCCTGGGCGAGCGCCTGGTTCAGACGGTCCCGGAAAAGAAGGCGGTTGGGGAGCCCTGTCAGGGTATCGTAGTAGGCGAGCTGCTGGATCTCCTCCTCCGCTTTCTTCCGTTCTGTGATGTCCCGCGCCACGGCGAGCACGGCCGGTTTTTCCGAAAAATCCACCAGCCGGCTGCTCACCTCCACCGGGTAGGCGGTGCCGTCCCGCCGGACGTGCACCGCTTCGAACACCAGCTGCCCCGCCGCGCGCACCCTACTGAAACATTCCTGACACCCGAGTCCCTGCTGGCAGGAAATCACCTCACACGGCTTCATCGCCAGGAGCTCTTCCCGGTTGAAGCCGAGCGCCTCGCACGCCGCCTGGTTCACCTCGAGGAATTCCCCCTCGAAGCCGATGATGTAGAGCGCATCACCGGCGCCGTTGAAGAGGGTCCTGAACTTCGCCTCCGACTCTTTGAGCGCTTTGGTTTGCAGGGAGTTCTGGATCGCGACCGCCGCCTGGTTGCCGAGCACCTGGAAGAGGGCGATCATCTCCCGGCAGAAGCGCCGTTTGTCGAGGGTATGCCCGATGAGAATGCCGAACACCTTCCCCTCCAGCATCATCGGGACGCAGACGGCAGACTGGATGTTCAGCTCCGTCACCACCGGCGGCACCTGGAAGCGCGTCTCGCGGCAGAACTCGTGCACCGTGGAAGGTTCCCCCGTCCGGGCAACCAGGGTCGCAAGCCCCTCGCCGCTCTGGAGGACGAACGTGCCGATCATCGATTCCGGGAAGCCATGGGCCCCTTTCATGGTCAACCGGGCGCCGTCCTCGGACAGGAGCATCAGGGAAGAATAATCGAGGGCAAGGAGGTCGCGCGAAAGGGTGACCACTTTTTGGTAGAGCTTTTCGAGCGTGGTGGTCGTGGTGATCTCGCGGGAGATTCTGCTGAGGTGTTCGATCCAGCGCGGATCCGTATCCGCGCCATGACAGCCATTTTTGTTTTCCAACGGCTTCTCCCCCCTGTGCAATGCCCCTGCGGGGCCGCACCCGGTAACTAACAGGGGCAGATTATGCAGCATTCATGGAGGTAATGCCAGAAAATTTCGCTCCCGAGAAGGCTGTTCATCGTCATTTTCCCGGTCACGCGCCCGTAAAATGGCAGTTTACGGTATTGTGCAGCATACTTGACAACACGCGGGACAATGCTACATGTAGGTGACGGGGAGGGGTGGCGACACACAGAGAGGAGAGAAAAAATGGCCATTCAGATGCCGAGAATTTCCGCGTGTAACGTTGCCGATTGCTCATTCAACCAGAAAAACCAATGCCATGCCTTGGCCATCACTGTCGGCGGGCCGGAGGTATGCGCCTGCTGCGATACCTATCTCCATGCCTCCCACAAGGGTGGGGTTGCCGACATGACCGGCGGCGTGGGAGCCTGCAAGGTGGAAAGCTGCACGCACAACAACGCGTTCGAGTGCTCCGCACCCACAATCAAGGTGGGGGTGCACCTGGGGCATGCCGACTGCACGACCTTCAAAGCGAGATAGATGATGGAAGAACCGTTACCGGAAGGACAAACGCCACCCCTCCCCCGTCACGTCAGGGCCTCCGGGGAAAACCCCGGAGGTCTGCACCCCGTCGCTCCCGTATCTCCTCACCCTCCGGCATACCCCCGGATCACCTCCAGAAAAGCGGCGCCGTAGCGCCCGAGCTTGTGCTCCCCCACCCCGCTCACCTGCAGGAGTTCCTCGGCGGTCTGCGGTCTGCGGGCGGCCATTTCCGAGAGAGACGTGTCGGCGAACACCACGAACGGCGGCACCCCCGCCTCGTCCGCCAGCCGCTTGCGGAGCACTCGCAGCGCCTGGAAGAGCCCCTCGTCGCGAGGCGGCACGGCCCCACGCCCAGTCTCCTTCTTCTTCGGCGCGACGGTTCGCACCCGCGGCCGGGCAAGCACCAGCCGCTCCTCCCCCTTGAGGAGCGGCCGCGCCGCCGGGGTAAGCTTGAGGACCGAGAAGTTGCCGACGTCCTGCTCCAGGTAGCCGAGATGCACCAGCTGGCGGATCAGACTCCCCCACGCCTCGCTGGAAAGCTCCCGCCCGATCCCGTAGGTGGAGAGCCGGTCGTGGCCGAGCCTGCTCACTCTCTCGTTCGCCGAGCCGCGCAGGACGTCGATCACGTGTCCCGCGCCGAACCGTTGCCCCACCCGGTAAACGCAGGAAAGCGCCTTCTGCGCCTCCTCCGTGGCATCGAACCGCTGAGGCGGGTCGAGGCAAACGTCGCAGTTGCCGCAGTCGTCGGCAAGCCTCTCGCCGAAGTAGCCAAGGAGCACCCGGCGCCGGCAGGTCTGCGCCTCGGCGAACCCGACCATGGCATTCAGCTTGTGGAGCTCGATCCGCACCTGCTCCGGGTTGCCGCCGTTCTCGACGAGGGCGCGGGCAACCGCTACATCGCCGTAGCCGAACAGCAGGAGCGCCTCGGCGGGAAGTCCGTCGCGCCCGGCCCGGCCGGTCTCCTGGTAGTAGCTCTCCACGTTGCGGGGAAGGTCGTAGTGGACCACGAACCGGACGTTCGGCTTGTCGATCCCCATCCCGAAGGCGACCGTCGCCACCACGATCTGCAGGTCGTCCTTCTGGAACGCCTCCTGCACCCGCTGCCGCTCCCGGTCGGGGAGCCCTGCATGGTACGGCGCGGCCCGAAGGCCCGCCTCGGCAAGTCGTGCCGCAACCTCCGCCACTCTCTTCCGTGAGAGGGCGTAGACGATCCCCGCCTCCCCCTCCCCGCGTTCCTTCAGGAATGCCCGGAGCTGGTTGAACGGCTTCACCTTCTCCGCGACAGTGTACCTGATATTTGGTCTGTCAAAACCGGCGACATAGCAGGGGGCATCGGCAAGCCCGAGCTGCCGGACGATGTCCCCCCGGGTCTGGGGGTCGGCGGTGGCGGTCAGCGCGATGAGCGGCACGCCCGGGAAGAGTCCCCGCAGCCGGCCGAGCTGGACGTACTCGGGACGGAAGTCGTGCCCCCACTGGGAGACGCAGTGGGCCTCGTCGATGGCGAAGAGGGCGATCGGGATCTCCCGGATCCGCTCCAGGAAGGCATCGGTCATCAGCCGCTCCGGCGCCACGTACAGGAGCTTGAGGCGCCCTGCGTGGAGCTCCGCCAACACCCGGCGCGCCTCCCGCTCCGCCAGCGTGGAGTTATAGAAGGCGGCCGCGACACCGTTGGCGGCGAGCGCGTCTACCTGGTCCTTCATGAGCGAGATGAGTGGCGACACCACGAGCGCGACCCCCTCCCGGTGGAGCG
Source organism: Geobacteraceae bacterium (assembly GCA_035490915.1). Classification (GTDB taxonomy): domain Bacteria; phylum Desulfobacterota; class Desulfuromonadia; order Geobacterales; family Geobacteraceae; genus JAMPXD01. Next base: position 7,814 of record DATJLB010000194.1, on the reverse strand, counting down.
CCGGCACCTGGTAGCAGAGGGACTTACCGCCGCCGGTCGGCATCAGGACGAAGGCGTCCTCGCCGCGGACGAGACGGGTGACGATCTCCTCCTGGTAGGGGCGGAAGATGCGGTAGCCGAAGACGGTTTTCAGGGTCTCAAAGATGGTCATTGCTTCCTGCTTCATAGCCGGTCGAACAGATACTCGAGCCCGTTCACCTTGATTTCGTAAACGGCGCGCAGCATGGTACCCAGCTTCCCCTCGGGAAAGCCCTGTCCGGCAAACCAGACGACGTATGGCTCCGGGAGATCGATCAGGCGCCGTCCCTGATACCTGCCGAAGGGCATCCGCATGGCAGCCAGCTCCAGCAGCTGTTCGTGGTCATAGGTTGGGTACTGTTCCATAGGTCACTCTGTGGTCATATGATCCCGTGCAGCGGCCCGCCGGGCGCCCCCAGCGCATCTACACGTTTTTCGATCGTCGGGTCGTCCACGAGCGGCGGCGCGTGGTGCGGCTTCGTGCGGGCATCGATCACGAGGGCGCCTGTGCACCCCCAGTGCTTGCAGACCGTTGCGCTCCCAACCCCGTAGATGTCGGTCGCCGGGTTGGAGCGGGTGAAGACAACCCAGAGGAAGTTGTTGAGCGTGCGGGAGACGAAGTCGCTGTCGTCCACGACCACCACCAGCGGGAAAAGGTTGATCGGGTCGTCCGGGTTAAAGGCGGCGGCGAAGGAGGCGAGAGCAGGGTCCTCGGCGCCGCGCGGGGCGGAAGCGGCGGGCCCGCTCACCGCCAGGACGCCGGGGAAGCAGACCCGTGGGTCGCGGAACCCTTCCGGCAGGCGCATACCCGCAGGGAGTTCGGTCGGCAGCTCGCGCCGCTTCGGGCCGGCGGCGGCGATCACCACCTTCGACCCCTTGTTGAGCGCGGTGCCGGAGTAGTCGAGGGTATCGATGGTGGTCCGGGTCTGGAAGTGGAGGTCGCGCCGCCAGTCCGCCCGTTCCAGGACGTGGCGGAGGAAGGCGGATACATCATGGGTGTCGGGCGGCGAGTCCTCATGGGGGACGATAAGCAGGTATTTTGCAAGCGAGAGCTGCCCCTGGCCGAGGACGGCGTTGGCGATGGTGAGGAGCTCCTGCGGTTCCCGCTCCCGGTCGTAGGGGGTGTACCGCTCGCTGCCGATCGCCAGCAGCAGCGGATGGACCCCCGCCGCGTCCACCGCGTGGACCGCCTGTACGCCGGGGACGACCGTCGGGATCAGCGGACCGGTCAGTTCGTGGATGAAGGCGCCGAATGTGGTGTCCTCCTGGGGAGGGCGGCCGACCGTGGTAAAGGGCCAGATCGCCCCCTCCCGGTGCCAGACCTCGTCCACCCGGACCACGGGGAAGTCGTGGGCGAGGCTGTAGTAGCCGAGGTGGTCGCCGAACGGCCCCTCGGGAAGGGTCCGGGTCGGGTCAACGGTGCCGCAGATGCAGAAGTCCACCTCGGCCGGGATCGGGAGCTCGCCTGGGCGGCAGACCAGTTCGATCCTCCGTCCCGCCAGGAGCCCCGCGAAGGAAAGCTCGGGGATCCCCTCGGGAAGCGGCATCACCGCCGCCACGGTGAGAGAGGGAGGACCGCCGACGAAGATGTTGACCCGGAAGGGCACCCCCCTTTCCAGCGCCTCGGCGTGGTGGACGCCGATCCCGCGGTGGATCTGGTAGTGGAGGCCGATCTCCTCGTTCGCGCGGTAGGCGTTGCCGGAGAGCTGAACCCGGTACATCCCGAGGTTGGAGCCGCGCCAGCCGGTACGGGACGGACTCTCCGAATAGACCTGCGGAAGGGTCACGAACGCCCCGCCGTCCTCCGGCCACGACGTGAGCTGCGGCAGGTCGCCGATAGCGGTCCGGCCGAAGAGGATCGGGCCGTTCCAGACCTTCTTCGGCAGTAGGTGAAGGGCTGGCGGCAGGAGCCTCGCGAGGGCGAGAGGCTCCCGCATGAGCCGCGCGGGATCGACCTTCAGGGCGACGAGCCGCTCGATGGCCGGCAGGGCGTCGCGGAACAGGAACCTGGCGCGTGCCAGAGTGCCGAAGAGGTTGCCGAGCATCGGAAAGCGGCACCCCTTGACGTTGGCGAAGAGAAGGGCCGGCCCCCCTGCCTCGTACACCCGACGCTGGATCGCCCCCGCCTCCAGGCAGGGGTCCACCTCCCGGTCGAGCCGTATCAGCTCGCCGTGTGCCGCCAGATCTTCCACGCACTCCCGCAGGTTACGATACCCCATGGCGCTCCTTTTCGTCTGCCTCCCAACGTAATCCCTGCCGAACGACATACCCTTATATGTACACCCCTTCGCAAAGTCAACCAATTTCAGCGATGGCGGATAATGGCCACTTTGTGGCCAAATTTAGCCATTCGGTGTCACCATCACGGAGCGCGCAAATCGTAACGTCGCTAAATGACGACACTTCTCATTTTTAAAATACTGTTTCAAATTGGCACCCAAGTTGCTTGTATATACATTGCCTCACGGGAGCACAGCTCATGCTTCTTGCCCACGTAGCCATAAAATGATAGGGATAGAAACTGGTTTTACAAATAGAAATTGGTTTTACAAACAATGGACGCCTGGTATTATTTATTAAGCGGTGTCCATCAAATTCAAGGAGGAACGATGATGACACGAAAAGTTTTTGCCATGCTGTGCGCCCTCTGCCTGACCCTGCCCGGTCTCGCCTCGGCAGCCAACGTCAAGATCGGGTTCATCAACTCGATCACCGGTCCGGAAGCCCCGATCGGCGAGAACCTCACCAACGGCGTTACCCTCGCCCTCGAAGACCTGAAGAAGAAGGGTATCTCGGTGGAACTCATGAAGGAAGACGACACCGGCAAGCCGCAGATCTCCATGAGCGCCATGGAAAAACTCGCAGGGCAGGGGGTCGCCGGCGTAGTCGGCCCCTACACCTCGGCCTGCGCCAACGCCGTCGCCAAGCTGTCCGAAAAGTACAAGGTCCCCATCATCGTCCCCGCCGCCGCCAAGGAGGAGATCACCCGGCAGGGGTTCAAGTGGGTCTACCGGCTCAACGCCCCGGCCGACGTCTACGCCTCGGTGCTGATCGACGCGGCGCTGACCCTCGGCAAGCCGAAGACCGTCGCATTCATCTACGAGAACACCGACTTCGGCACTTCCACCACCAAGACCGCCAAGGCGTACGTCGCCAGGAAGGGAATCCAGGTGGTCGCCGACGAGCCGTACTCCAAGGGCTCACCCGACTATCGCTCCACCCTGACCAAGATCAAGGCGAAGAACCCCGATCTCGTCTTCATGGTCTCGTACGTGGCTGACGCCATCCTGCTGATGCGCCAGGCGCGGGAGATCGGCCTCCAGCCCCAGGCGTTCCTCGGCGGCGGCGCCGGCTTCACCACCGTCCAGTTCGCCAAGGAAAAGGAGATATCCAACAACGTCCTTTCCTGCACCCAGTGGACCGAGGACGTGAGCTGGCCGGGCGCCCGGGATTTCGGCAAGCGCTACAAGGCGAAGTTCGGCAAGGAGCCGACCTACCACGCCGCCTGCGCGTACGAAGCGATGATGATCATGGCCGAAACTGCGGCCAAGGCGGGCGGGGACCGGGAAAAGACCCGCTCGGGACTGAAGTCCGGCCAGTGGAACGGCATCATGGGCGAAGTGAAGTTTGTCGATTATGCCGGCTTCACCAACCAGAACAACCACACCATGCTGGTGCAGCAGACCATGAACGGCACGTTTGAGACGGTCTACCCGGCCAAGTTCGCCACCAAGAAGGCGGTGTACCCGTTCCCGAAGTGGAAATAGCACAGCGGTGAGGCGTGAGGGGTAAGGTGTGAGGAGTTTCGTTCTTCACGCCTCACCCCTCACGCCTCACCCCTTACAGGATTTTTTGCCATGACCGTTTTCCTCCAGTCGCTCATCAGCGGCATCCTGATCGGCGGGGTCTACGCCCTGATCGGGATCGGCCTGACCATCATCTTCGGTGTCATGCGGGTGATCAATTTCGCCCACGGCGACATCATGATGGTCGGCATGTACCTCACCTACAACCTGTTCACCCTGGCGGGGATCGACCCGTTCGTGTCGATCCTGATCACGATCCCGCTTATGTTCCTGTTCGGCGGACTGCTCCAGAAGCTCTTCATCAATCGGGTGCTGAACGCCCTCCCCCAGAACCAGATCCTCCTCACCATCGGGCTCGGGCTGATCATGAGCAACACCATGATGCTCATCTACACCTCCGACTACAAGATCCTGACGACCTCCTACTCGTCGAGCAGCATCAATGTCTTCGGCATCTCCGTCTCCGAGCCGCTCGCCATCTCCTTCATCATCACGGCGGTCATCACGCTCCTTCTCTACTGGTTCCTGATGAAGACCGACACCGGCCAGGCGATCCGGGCGACGGCCCAGGACCGGGAAGCGGCGCAGCTGATGGGGATCAACGTGAAAAGGATGTCGATCATCGCCTTCGGACTCGGCGCCAGCCTCGCGGGGACTGCCGGGGCGCTCGTCTCCCCCACCTACTACATCTTCCCCCAGATCGGCAGCACCTTCACCCTCAAAGCGTTCGTCATCACGGTGCTCGGGGGGATGGGAAGCGTCATCGGCGCCACCCTCGGTGGGATCATCATCGGTGTCGCCGAATCCCTCGGGGCGGTGTACATCTCATCCGGCTGGAAGGACGTGGTGGTCTTCGTCCTCTTTCTGCTGGTGCTCCTCTTCAAGCCCGCGGGCCTGATGGGGAAATCACGCATGTAGCGGAGTGACCGTGGCAAAGATTCCGAAAATGTCCGTAACAAACAACGTGGGGGGCTCCCCTGTCGCCGCGATCGTCACCATCCTGGTGCTGGCGGGGCTCTTCCTCTTCCCCCGCTTCGTGGCAAGTCCCTACGCCCTGCACATCATGATCCTCTTCTTCCTGAGCACGATCATGGGAGAGAGCTGGAACATCCTCGGCGGGTACACCGGCCAGTATTCGGTCGGGCACGCCGCCTATTTCGGCGTCGGCGCGTACGCCACGATGATGCTGATGCAGTTCCGGCAGATCCCCCCCTGGTACGGCGTCTGGGGAGGAATGGCAGCCGTCGTCGTGGTGGCGCTCGTGATCGGCTCCATCTGCTTTCGCCTTCGCGGCCCCTACTTCGTCCTCGCCTCCATCGCCGTCGCGGAGATCCTCCGCCTTACGGCGATGAATCTGAAGGAGCTGACGAACGGCGCCGAGGGGATCCTGGCGACCGAGCTCCCCCCCTTCACGATCGGCGGGACGGTCGTCACCGACTTCCTCACGAAGGTTCCGTTCTACTACATCGGGCTGGTCATGGCGCTCCTTACCATCGTCGTCACCTGGGGGGTGCAGCGCTCGAAGCTCGGCTACTGCTTCCAGGCGATCCGCGAGGACCAGGACGCGGCCCACTCCCTCGGGATCAGCCTCACCCTGTACAAGAACGTCGCCCTGATCATCTCGGCGCTCCTCACCTCGCTGGCGGGGTCTTTTTACGCCATCTACATCGGCTTCATCGACCCCCCGACGGTCCTCGCCCTGGACATTTCGGTCCAGATCGTCCTGATCTGCATCGTCGGCGGCATCGGCACCATCTTCGGCCCGGTGGTCGGCGCAATGGTGCTGGTCCCCCTGTCGGAGGCGCTCCGGAGCAACCTGATCGCCCGGGCGATCTTCGCGACCGGCCTGGTGTCCGAGGAATCCGGGGTCGGGAACTTCCTGAAGGAGAACCTCGCCCACGCACACGCCCTGATCTACGGCATCCTCGTGGTGGTCGTCATCCTCTTCATGCCCGACGGGGTCCTCGGGTTCTTCAGGAAGCTGGCGGCCAGGAAGGCGAAATCGTAGGATCGGAGACACTCATGGCAATCCTTGAAATAAAGCACGTCAGCAAGTTCTTCGGCGGCCTCGCCGCCAACTCCGACGTCTCCTTCGAACTCGAGCAGGGGATGATCATGGGGCTGATCGGCCCGAACGGCGCCGGGAAGACCACCCTGTTCAACTGCATCACCGGCTACTACCCCCCTTCCCGAGGGGAAGTACTCTTCAAGGGGCGTAAGATGAACGGCCTGCAGCCGGACAAGGTCTGCAAGCTCGGAATGGCGCGGACCTGGCAGAAGGTGCGGCCGCTTGCAAAGATGACGGTGCTTGACAACGTGATGGTCGGGGCTCTCTGCCGGACGAACTCGCTCAAGGCCGCTCGGGAGATGGCGATGGAGCAGATCAGGGTAGTCAGGATGGAGCAGAAGGCCGCGTTCCCCGCCGGCGGCCTTCCGATCGGCGAACGGAAGAAGCTGGAGGTGGCCCGCGTCCTCGCCACCCAGCCCGAACTCCTCCTCCTCGACGAGGTGATGGGGGGACTGAACCCGGCGGAAAGCGAGGAGATCATCCAGCTCATCCTCGACATCCAGAAACGGGGGGTGACCCAGATGGTGATCGAGCACGACATGAGGGCGATCATGCGGATCTCGAACCGGATCGTCGTGCTGAACTCGGGGGAAAAACTCGCCGAAGGGACGCCCGACGAGATCGTCACAAACAAGGACGTCGTGACCGCCTACCTCGGAGAACAGCATGCTTAGGATAGAGAAACTGAACTTCAGCTACGGCGACCTGAAGGTCCTCTGGGACGTCGATCTCGACGTACACGCGGGGGAGATCGTCACCGTGGTCGGCGCAAACGGCGCCGGCAAGTCCACCACCCTGAAAAACATCTCGCGGCTCGTCAGGCCCAACTCCGGCGCCATAACCTTCAACGGCACCGACATCACCCGTCTGGAGTCCCACGAGGTGGTCGAGCACGGGATCATCCAGGTGCCGGAGGGGCGAAAGATCTTCCCTGAGATGACCGTGCGGGAAAACCTCCGGATGGGGTCTTTCATCAAGAGCACCCGGAAGGACCGGGAGGCGAACATCGAGCGGGTGTTCACCCTTTTCCCGCGGCTCAAGGAGCGGGAAAAGCAGCTGGGGGGGACGATGTCGGGGGGGGAGCAGCAGATGCTCGCCATCGGCCGGGGACTGATGGCCAACCCGAAACTGCTGCTCCTGGACGAGCCGTCCCTCGGGCTCGCGCCGCTCCTGGTCTCGTTCATCTTCGACATCATCCAGGAGATCAACAGGCAGGGGGTGACGGTCCTCCTGGTGGAGCAGAACGTCTACCAGTCGCTGCGCATCTCCCATCGGGCGTATGTGCTGGAAACCGGAAGGGTGGTGATGACCGGCACCGGCGAAGCGCTCCTGAACGACGAGCATGTGAAAAAGGCATTTCTCGGGATGTGAGGAAAAGGAGGCAGAGATGACGAAAGTCGAACGCTGGATGACGCGGAACCCGCAAACAATCGAGAAGGACGCCACGGTGATCGAGGCGATCCACCTGATGAAGGAAAAGAAGGTCCGCCGGCTCCCGGTCATGGACAACGGGCGGATCGCCGGTATCCTCACCGAGAAGATGATCCTCGACTTCAAGCCGAGCAAGGCGACCTCGCTCGACACCTGGGAGGTGCATTACCTCCTCTCCAAGACGCCGGTCACGGAGGCGATGAACCCGAACCCGTACAAGGTGTCCCCCTCCACCGACCTGGTCGACGCGGCCCGCCTCCTCCATGACTGGAAGCTGAACGGAGTCCTCGTGGTGAATGACAAGGACGAGCTGGTGGGGATCCTCACCATGACGAACGCACTTGAAGCGCTGATCGAGATCTGCAAGGACCCGCGGGTCTGCGAGCAGTAGCGATAGCCAGCCACGCTGAAAACAAAGCCCCTTTCGCGGTGAACGCGAAAGGGGCTTTGTTTTTTGTACAGCCGCTTTTTCCCGGGGCTCAGCCGTGCTG
>DATJLB010000193.1:0-7911 GCA_035490915.1 Geobacteraceae bacterium | reverse complement strand
ATTTCTCTTCGAGGAGGTCGCACGCCGTGAGCACCCCGTCGATGATCGCTTCAGGCCGGGCGGCGCACCCGGGGATGTAGACATCTACGGGCAGGACCTTGTCCACTCCCCCCTGCACGTTGTAACAGTCCTGGAACACGCACCCGGACGTGGCGCAGATCCCCACCGCCACGACGACCTTCGGGTTCGGCATCTGGTCATAGAGCGTCTGCACTACCTGCCGGCTTTTCTCGTTGACCGACCCGGTGATCGCCAGGATGTCGGCATGCTTCGGGTTGCCGGTGTTGATGATGCCGAACCGTTCGAGATCGTAGAGCGGCGTCAGGCTGGCAATCAGCTCGATATCGCAGCCGTTGCAGCTCGTCGCATTGTAGTGGAGCACCCATGGTGAACGTTTGAACCAGCCCATTATGTCACTCCCTTTTCACCGGATCAGGCTGAGTACGATGATGTTCGACACCCCGGCCACGGCCGTGAACAGCCAGGAGCTGAGGAAGGTCAGCTGCCACTTGAAGCGGGCATAGTTCATATCGATCAAAATCTCGAAAAAAAAGGTAGCCATTGCCACGACGCAGCCCAGCAAAGGGTTGAAGGCGAAGAAGAGGTAGACCATGCCGAGCAGCAGCACGGTTTCGTACCAGTGCGTAATTTCGATGAGGGCCAGTGCCGGCCCGGAAAACTCGGTGGTGATCCCGCGGACGATCTCCTGGTGGGCGTGATGGGACATGGATAGATCGAATGGGGATTTCCGGAACTTGATGGTGAGAATGTACAGAAACCCGGCAAATACTCCGGGGAGGTAGAGAATCAGGGGCGCGTGATGCTGGGCTATCGTCCCCACCCGGAAGCTCCCCGTCACCTGGTACATGCCGACCGCCATGAGGATGACCATCGGCTCATAGGCAACCGTCTGGATGATTTCACGCTCCGCCCCCACGTGACTGAAGGGTGAGCTGACGCAGAACCCCCCCAGGATGAAGAACGTCCCGGCAAGGGCCAGGCCGAAGATCGCCAGCAGGATGTCGGCGCCGGCAAAAAACAGCGCACCGGAGAATATGGTGAACAGCAGGAAGAGGACAATGGTGAAGTCCTGAAACTTGTTGACGATGATCCGCTCCTTGCGCATCAGCTTGAAAACGTCGAAGAACGGCTGCAGTACCGGTGGGCCGTACCGCCCCTGCAGACGTGCGCTCACCTTGCGATCGATGCCGGCCAGTATCCCTCCCGCCAGGGGAGCAATCAGAACAAACGCCAGCATGCGTTCGAGGATGCTCAACGATTTTATCAAGGAGTAGATTTCGTTCATCTGCAGCTCCAGCAAAGTCAGAACCTGTGAACCGCCCGCTCCCTTCGGTCGCTCAAATGACCGCCACGCCGAACATGATGAAGATCAACGTCAACGAAGCAAACACCCCCGCATTGAACAACCGTTCTTCGCCGAAATACCTTTCCAGGTAGTAATTCTTCAACTCTATTGCCTGCGTCGATGCCATCGCTCCTTCGAAGGTAATAGTGTCGATATTCCCTCCGCCAAGATAGGTGCCGACCCGCTTGTAATTCTTGTCGACGAAAGCGTAGTAGAGGAGCCCCACGGGGAGGACGATCAAGAGGCCGAGCATGATGATGAACACGATCAGGACATTGAAGGTGTCGACGACTGGCGTCTTCCCGAACATTTCCTTGAGATAGGGATTGATGACATGGAACGAGATATACGGAAAGGCGAGGCACACCGCCACCGTGGCCACGGCCAGGATGCCGACGGTGATCCATTCCCAGCGGCTTACCCGGTGCTCCATGACCTCGGTGACACCATGCCTGATCGACATGATCTTCCCCATCCACTTCGTCCAGAAAAAGATCGTGGCTGCACTTCCGTAGGCGAGAATGATCGCCATGGCCGGATTGCTCTCGACGAAGGCCTTGAGCGTGATGAACTTGCTGATGATCATCCCGAACGGTGCGAGAAACATTCCGGCCATACCGGTCATCATGACCGCGGTGAGCTTCGGCAGGCGCATGACCAGGTAATCCATATCCTCGATGTCGCGGCTGTCCAGCTTGTACTCGATGATCCCCACGCAGAGAAAGAGAAGTGACTTGGCGACCGCATGGAAGATGATCAGCAGGATTGCGGACCAGACCGCCGCCGCCGTGTTCACCCCCGCGCAGGCAACGATGAGTCCCAGATTGGAGATGGTGGAATAGGCGAGCACCTTCTTGGCGTTACTCTGGGAGATGGCGATCAGAGCGGTGATGAGGAAACTCACCCCGCCTATGAGCGTGAGCATCTTGGCCGCCGCGGTGTGCTCCATGACCGGCGAGACCCGCAGGATGAGGTAGACCCCGGCCTTGACCATCGTGCTCGAATGGAGGAGCGCCGATACCGGCGTGGGGGCCACCATGGCGCCGGTGAGCCATGATGAGAACGGGAACTGGGCCGATTTCACCAGACCGGCAAAGGCGAGGCAGACGGCGGGGAGGAGGACCGCCCCCGGGGCTTGCCGGAGCATTTTGTCCAGTTCCATGATCCCCGAGGAGGAGTAGAGACAGACCAGGCCGACTGCGAACACCACGCCGCCGACCAGGTTCATGTTCAGCGCCCTGAAGGCGCTCTCCCGGGACGCCGCGTCGTCCCTGTAGCCGATCAGGAGGAACGAGCAGACGGTGGTTATTTCCCAGAAGAAATAGAGCCACATGAGGCTGTTGGAGAAGACGATGCCGAACATGGCGGAAAGGAAGAGATACAGGAGGAAAGCGAACCAGGCGCGGCGGTCCTTCACGTCCTTGTAGTGCTCGTGGTATTCGGGAATGTAGCCGATCGCGTACAGACAGATGGCGCTGCCGATGATCCCGACGATCAGCGCCATGATGATCGAGAACATGTCCACGAACATGGTGTGCTCGACCTTCATCCCGTGGCCGGAGGTAACCTCGAAGACTACCATGACAAGCGACTGGACGACGACCAGCAGAACCGGGAGGTAGCGTCCCGACCTGACCGAAACGAACACGATGAAGACGGCGATGAGAAGTTCGACGATGAGCATACTGACGTTGACGAACGTGCTCTCCAGATGAAAATAGGCGGGGCCGCTGTCAAGATTGGTCGCGAGCAGGTAGATGGGCACGGCACACAGGATGATACTGGCGAACACCCCGACGAACTTCCTGACGGCGAGTCCACGCGGCAGCACCAAAGCCAGGATGGAAACAGCCAGGGGGAATAGTATCAGGAAAATCAGGGCGTTCATCGTCGGACCTCACTCGCTGCGATGTCACCACGAAAGTCGCGAATCCATGCTGCACGCCGGCCAGGAATTATTAGTAAAAGCATATCAAGTATTCGTCTTTGATCCATGCCGGAGTGGTCAAAAGTACCCACGAAAAATCATACGCCAGCGCTGGCGAAAGCGGTGCTGACGATGTGCGCGGCCTCCTCCAGGATCCTCCGGAGATGCTCTTCGCCGAGGAAGCTCTCCGCGTAGATCTTGTAGATCTCCTCCGTCCCTGACGGACGCGCCGCAAACCAGCCGTTTTGCGTCATGACCTTCAACCCGCCAATGTCGGCGTCGTTTCCCGGTGCCCGGGTCAGTTTCGTCGTTATCGGCTCGCCGGCCATTTCCCGCGCCGTGACGAGCTCCGGGGAAAGTTTCTTCAGGACGTTCTTCTGGACCGATGTTGCGGGGGCGTCGATCCGCGCATACTTCGGGCTCCCGAACCGGCTTTCCAGCTCCCGGTAGTGTTCGGCAGGGTCCTTCCCCGTGCCGGCGGTCATTTCGCAGGCGAGGAGGTCCATGATGATGCCGTCCTTGTCCGTGGTCCAGACGGTGCCGTCCCTCCTGAGGAAAGAGGCGCCGGCGCTCTCTTCGCCCCCGAACCCGAAAGAGCCGTCAATAAGCCCGTCCACGAACCACTTGAACCCGACCGGCACCTCGCAGACCCTTCTGCCGAGCGCTGCGCCGACCCTGTCTATCATCGACGTCGACACGAGGGTCTTCCCGATGGCAGCCTCTCCGCTCCACCCGGACCGGTTCCGGAAGAGGTACCAGACCGCGGCGGAAAGATAGTGGTTCGGGTTCATGAGCCCCTCGCCCCTGGTCACGATGCCGTGCCGGTCCACGTCCGTATCGTTGCCGCAGGCGATGTCGAACCGGTCCTTCATCCGGATGAGGCTCTCCATGGCAGAGGGGGAAGAGCAGTCCATCCTGATCTTCCCGTCCTTGTCCAGGGTCATGAAGGAGAACGTGGGATCGACGACGCGATTGACCACGTCCAGCGTCAGGCCGTAACGCTCGGCGATCGGGTCCCAGAAAGCCACGGCAGAACCGCCGAGCGGGTCTACCCCGATCCGGATACCGGACGCCGCGATGCGCTCCATGTCGATGATGCTCCCGAGGTCATTGACGTAGGGTGATACGTAGTCGTGCTGGTGGATGCAGTCCGACCTGATCGCCCTTTCGAACGGTATTCTCCTGACACCTTCCCCCCTCCCGGCCAGGATCTCGTTCGCCCTCGTCTCGATAGCCGTCGTAGTCGCCGCATCTGCCGGACCGCCGTGGGGAGGGTTGTACTTGAAGCCGCCGTCCTCGGGGGGGTTGTGGGAAGGTGTGATGACCACGCCGTCGGCGCGTCCCCTCCCGTTTCCCCCGTTTCGGTTGCGGACGAGAATCGCGTGCGATATCACCGGGGTCGGTGTATAGCCAAAGCCTTCCTGGACGAGAACATGGACGCCGTTCGCGGCAAAGACTTCGATGGCGCTCGCAAAGGCCGGCTCGGACAGGGCATGGGTATCCATGCCGAGGCAGAGCGGCCCATCGATCCCATGTGCCTTCCGGTATTCGCAGATGGCCTGGCTGATGGCGAGGATGTGCGCCTCGTTGAAGCTGTTCTTCAGAGACGTTCCCCTGTGGCCCGAGGTGCCGAAGGCAACCCGTTGCTCCGCTTCGGCGACATCCGGCGCATGGGTGTAATAGGCTGCGACCAGCCGCGGGATGTTCGCCAGCATCGACCTCGGCGCGGGTTTTCCAGCTAGTTCGTGCACTGCCATTCTCCTCTCAATATCATTCGGGCCGTGACCCTTGGACGCAGCTTCACTTGTCAGAACGCCCCAACTCGATGATTTCCATCCGGTTGTGCATCCCGGGGTGTTTCGTCGAGGGTCCTTCCGTCAGGATGACCATCTCCCCCTCCACCTGATACCTCTCCAGCCAGCTCCGCACGAAGGAATCCCAGTCCTCCGGATGCTCCGGCTCGAAAACGGGAAACACCCCGTAGGAAAAGACGAGACTCTGGCAGGTCTGCTGCTGCGAACTTACCGCGGCTATCCAGACCGGCAGCCTGAAGAGCGAGAGGCTTCGGGCCGTTTCGCCGCTGCGGGTGGGAGTAAAGACCGCCGCGGGGGATGTGTACGCGATGCTCGCCTCGACCGCTATGGCAATGAGGTGCGCCGGCTTCAGCTTTCCTTTGAGATCCACACCCTCGAAAATCCCCTTGACCGTGACCGGTTTCCTGTGGGGCTCCACGGTTGCCGCAATCCGGGCCAGCATGGCAACCGCGTCTACGGGATATTTTCCCATGGCCGACTCACCGGAAAGCATGACGCAGTCGGTGCCGTCGAGAATGGCGTTTGCGACATCCGTCGCCTCGGCGCGTGTCGGTCGCCTGCTGTCCGTCATGGACTCGAGCATCTGGGTCGCCGTGATGACCGGCTTGGCACGCCGGTTGGCCTGCCGCATGAGGTCCTTCTGGATGACGGCGATCCTTTCGATCGGCACCTCCACCCCGAGGTCTCCCCGGGCGATCATGATGCCGTCAGCGGCATCGAGGATGTCGTCCATATGGTCGAGGGCGTTGGAGCGCTCTATCTTGGCGATGATGAACGGGCGGTAGTCGAGCGCCTCCGCCGCCCGGCGGACAGCCCTGATGTCGGCGCCGGATTCCACGAACGACTGGCTGACCGCATCGATCCCCTCCTGCGCGGCGAACTTCAGGCATTCGTGGTCGCGCTCCGTGAAGGCGCTGATGCCGAGATCGATGCCGGGGAGGTTGAGCCCTTTGCGGGAGCGGAGCTCGCCGCCGACCACCACCCGGCACGCCACGTCGTTTCCGGTGACGGACTCGACATCGACCTGGATGATCCCGTCGTTGAGAAAGAGCGCATCGCCCGGCTTGACCGCGTGGGGAAGCCGCTTGAAGGAAACCGACACCCTACCCCGGTCGCCCTCGATCTCGTCGGTCGTCAGCACGAAGGGATCGCCCGGGCTCAGCTCGACCGGCTCGTCCTTAAGCCTGCCGATCCGCATCTTCGGCCCGGAGAGGTCCGCCATGATCGCAACCCTGCAGCCGGTGGCCGCGGATGCGGCCCGGAGATTATCGATGACCTTCTTGTGGGTGGTGAAATCCCCATGGGAGAAGTTCAGCCGGGCGACATTCATCCCTGCCCGCAACATCTCCGCCATCACCTCGCGGGATTCCGAGGCAGGGCCAATAGTGCAGACGATCTTGGTTTTGTGGTCGGGAAGATTCACGATATTCCTCCTTCTTACATAAGCTCTATCTGTAACCCCTCCTGTCCTCCCCTTAACTTAAGGGGAGGAACGTCAATCGAACGACATCACGCATTCGACCTTCCCCCTCTTAAGTTAAGAGGGGGTTGGGGGGAGTTATGGGTGTTTATTGCCCTGTTTTCCCATGTTCTGCGATGAGCGCCTCGACCTGGATGGCAATTTCGAGCTCCTCGTTGGTGCGGACCACGAGGACCCGGACCGGGGCGCCATCCTCGTGGACATCCGCGGCCTTCCCCGTCGCTGCCCCGTTCTTCCGTTCGTCCAGAGTGATCCCGAGGTGCCGCAGTCCTTTGCAGACGCTGCTGCGCACCGCCGCAGAGTTTTCGCCGATACCGCCGGTGAAGACGATGCCGTCGAGGCGGCCGAGCACGGCGCAGTATGCGCCGAGGTATTTCCTGATCCGGTAGCAGAACATGTCGAACGCCAGTACGGCACGCTCGTCCCCCTGGCCGGCCCGTTCCTGGATCTCCCGCATGTCGCTGAAGCCACAGACCCCCTTGAGCCCGCTCTCCTTGTTCAGGAGGTTTTCCACCTTCTCGGGCGACAGAGAAAACTCCCGCATCAGGTAGAACGGGATCGCCGGGTCGATGTCGCCGCTCCGCGTCCCCATGACGAGCCCCTCCAGAGGGGTCATCCCCATGGAGGTGTCGACGCACGCCCCGCCGCGGATGGCGGCGACGCTGGCACCGTTGCCGAGGTGCAGGGTGATGAGGTTCAACGCTTCGAGAGGCTGTCCCAGGTATCGCGCCGCCTCCCGCGCCACGTGGGCATGGGAGGCCCCGTGGAACCCGTACCTGCGGACCTGCTGCTTTTCGTAAAGCTCATGGGGCACGGCATAGCGGTACGCCACGGGGGGGAGCGTCTGGTGAAACGCCGTGTCGAAGACCGCCACCTGCGGCACGTGGGGGAACCGCTCCAGGGCTGCTTCGATGCCGAGGAGGTTGGAGGGGTTGTGGAGCGGCGCCAGGGGGATGAGGCCGCGGATGGCGGCAACGACCGCGTCGTCGACAACGGCCGGCTCGCTGAAAAGCTCCCCGCCGTGCACCACGCGGTGGCCGACGGCAAGGAGTTCCGCATCGTCCTTGATGATCCTGTTCTCGCGGTTCATGTCCACCATGAAATGATATGCGTCACGGTGGTCTGCGAGCGGCTTCGTATGGACCAGTTCTTCGAAGGTTCCGTCAGGCTGGAGCCGGCTCTGTCGCAGGCGCCCCTCCTTGCTTCCGATCTTTTCCACCAGCCCCGTGGCGAGCTTGACCCAATTCCGCCGGTCGAACACCTCATACTTGATCGAGGAGCTGCCGCAGTTGATGACCCCGACCTTTGTCCCTTCTTCAGCCGC
>DATJLB010000192.1:0-1550 GCA_035490915.1 Geobacteraceae bacterium | reverse complement strand
CAGACAAGCCCCACATAGTCGTCCCGATCAAGCAGCGGCACGTTTCCCTCATCAAACATCGCCGCCAGCGGGGTGTCCCGCATCACGTGGAGGAGGTGGAGCTTCACCCCGTCCACACCGAGGTCGTTCAGGACCGCCGGCGTGGCGAGCATATCCTCCCGGCTCTCCTCCGGCAAACCGAGGATGACGTGGGCGCAGACCCTGATCCCCCGCTCCCGGCACGCCATCGCCGCTGCGGCGAACGCGGCGAAATCGTGCCCACGCTTGAGCAGCCGCAGGGTACGGTCGAGGGGGGACTGGAGGCCGATCTCCAGCCAGAAGAAGGTGCTCCGGGCGTACTCCGCGAGGCAGTCGAGGGTTTCCGGTGCGATGCAGTCGGGACGGGTGCCGACGATCATCCCCACCACGTCGGGCACGGCAAGGGCCTCGTCGTAGAGCGCCCTGAGCCGCTCCACGGGGGCGTAGGTGTTGCTGTACGACTGGAAGTAGGCAAGAAACTTGCGTGCCTTGTACTTGCGGGCCATCACCTCCTTCCCCTCCGCAAGCTGCACGGCAACCGGCGCCCCGCGGGTGATGCCGAACGAGCCGGAGCCTGCGCCGCCGCAGAAGATGCACCCGGACATCCCGACCGTTCCGTCCCGGTTCGGGCAGGTGAACCCCGCATCGACGGAGACCCGGTGGACCCGGCAGCCGAAGGTCCGTTTCAGCTCTTCGGAAAAGGCGTTGTAACGTTTTTGAGTCATAGTTCAAGGTTCAAGGTTCAAGGCTAAACCCATGTTAACCGTTTCACCCGCGCGGTTCAACGATTTGTTTTCCGCTTTTCAACGTTGAACATTGAACCTTGAACGTTGAACCGCTTTTGTGCTTGCTACCCGGCACCGGAGCGTTTAGACTTCTCTATGATGAATACACGGGAATTCTCCATAGGCTACCGCCGCTACGCCCTGGCACTCCTTCTCTCGGTCAACCTCCTGAACTACATCGACCGCCAGGTGCTGTATGCCGTCTTCCCCCTGGTGAAAAGCGACCTTTCCCTCTCAGACGCGGCGCTCGGGTTGCTCGGAAGCGCCTTCATGCTCTGCTACATGTTCTCCGCCCCGCTCCTCGGCTGGATCGGGGATCGGACCAGCCGGGTCAGGCTCGCCTCCGGCGGCCTCGTGGTCTGGAGCGTCGCCACGGCGCTCGCCGGTCTCGCCCCCGGCTACCGGACCCTGCTGGCGGCACGAACGACGGTGGGGATCGGCGAGGCAAGCTTCGGCACGGTCTCGCCGGGGCTCCTGTCCGACTTCTTTCCCCGGGAACGGCGCGGCCGCGTCCTTGCCTGGTTCTACCTGGCGATCCCGATGGGGAGCGCCCTCGGCTACCTCCTGGGGGGGGTGCTGGGGCAGCGGTTCGGCTGGCATGCCGCCTTTCTCGCCGTTGGCGCCCCCGGTCTCGCACTAGCCGTCCCTCTCAGGTTCCTGCGCGAGCCCTCCCGCGGCGGCGGTCCCGGCGAGGCACCCCAGGTGCCGAAGGGAGAGACCGGCGGCTACGCACAGCTCTTCCGGAAC
>DATJLB010000191.1:0-26229 GCA_035490915.1 Geobacteraceae bacterium | reverse complement strand
GGTCGGGGCCGGGCATCTCAAAAAAAAGACGGCTCTTCGCCGTCCTCCGTGCACATCGCCACATTTCCAGGGACACACTGTTTATTGCCTTTTTATCATCTAGCGAGGACCCCGCAGCAAGCTGCGGGGTCCTCATGATAGTGCAAGCTGCACAAGACCGGGAGCCTTACTCATTCTCCCGGGACATGGTTAACCTCCACCGATGGCTCTCACTCATTCTGCTCGGAATGCGCCACCGGCGTCAGGGTGCCGAACAGCCCGTCGGTTTCGCCGTTCAACCCCGCCGCGAAGAACAGGGTGTTGGTCGGCCCCGCGGCCCCGCCGTTGCCGAACCCGAGCCCCCAGAGGCCGCTAATGACGATCGGATCGTCGAAAGTATCCCTGAGAAGCCCCATGAACATCCCGGTTAACGGGTCGTAGGCGGCGATCTGACCGCTGCCGAAGTTCCCCACCAGGAGCATGTTGCTGAACGCGCCGAAATCAGCCGGCGCCAGCGTCATACCCCAGGGGGAGTTTAACCAGAGCCCATTCTGCAGACGCATCAGTAAAGTGCCGGTGGGGGAGAAGACATCCACGAAGCCGTGCCCCTGGCCGGCCACATCGTCGTGTTGCGCGCCATTCTGGAGGGCATATGAGACGAACAGCTTGCCCCCGATGTTTGCGATGTTGAAGGGGGCGTAGCCGGGCGTGCCGAGGGAGCCGAGGGGAATGGTCGGGTCGGTGAAGGCGCCGGCTGCCAGGGCGACCGGGGCGAAGTTCGAATCGAAGACATCCACCGTGGCATTTCGGAAGTTGGCCGCGTAGAGCAGGTTCCTGACGCCGTCAGTGGCAAGCGCGGCCCCCTTGTAAACCGGCCCATCCGGGAAGGCGGGGTTGTTCACCTTGAGGATGGCGGCCGTGCCGGAGTTCCACGCCGAGATGGTGCCGTCCTCGGTGACGAAGATGAATCTGGCCGAAGTCGATGCCACGCCGGCCGTCACGTCGAAGCCGGAGAAGTTGTTGAAGACGATCCCGGTCGGGGTCGCAGTTGTCCCCGCGGGCTGGGCAGGAACTGTCACCGGAATCGGGATGGTTTTATGGACCGACGAGAATATCTGGAACGGCGCACCCTTGCCGAAATAAATGGTCGAAACCCCGGCGCCGTTGCTGTTTACCCACCAGGGGCCGGCCGGCGGGTGGGCGATCCCCCAGGCATTGAGCAGGGTGGGGTCGGTCATCCCCGCGACCCCCGGGATGTTGGAGACGAGATTGGTCTGTTGGTAGAACGGGTCATCGACGATGACCTTGGTGGCCATCAGTTTCCCGTTTTCCAATGTCCCCTCGACCTCCACCTTGGTACCGTTAGCGATCCCCGCCAGCGAAAGGTTGCCGGCATCGACCGTTGTCCCTGATACCTTGAAGGTATTCCCCGACATGCCGGAGACGAACCCCTCCGTCTCGGCCCTGGCGCCCGGCCCCGCCTCGTTCTCAAGTCCCACCTGGAGCAGTTGCACACTGGTGGGAGTGAGCGTCGTGCTGGTAAGCGTCGGGATGGTCCCCACAGCCTTGACGAACGTACCGACCTGTGTCCCAGCCGGCAGGGTGAAGTTCACCGTCAGCGCGCCGATGCTGAAGGTGGTGGCGCCAACGGCGGTGATGGGCCCTCTGATCGTCACGGGCGTACTGGCGGTCCAGTCCGGGAGCTTGCGCTGGATGAAGGTCGCATGGATCGTCCCCTTGTGGTCGAAGAAGCCGCTTATCCGTGCCATCTGCCCCGGAACGATCTTGGCGGTACTGCTGGTGCTGCCGCCCGAGAAGTTATTGAAGACGGTCTTCATCGGGTTAAACCTGACCCTCTGGCCTAGGACCGTCATCGTGCTGGACATGTTGTTGAACGCGGCGATCGGCCCCTTCAGGTCGTTCGCCATCTTGATCTCGAATGCTGTTCCGCGGATGGCGTCGTCGAACTGCCCCTTGACCGTGACCACCATGCCGGGCTCCAGGGTGGCGGAATCGGTGGGGTCATCCATGGTGATGACGGCGGTGGTGTGAAAATCGACGCCGTTAACGGTAACGCTATTCCCCATGTTGGTGATCGCGCCCCTGCTCACCCCGGTGACCGGGGGCGCGCTGCTGCTGTCGCTGCCGCAACCGGCCAGGGACAGGACTGCACATGCCAGAGCTGCACTGATGAACAAAATGCCTGTTCGCATACGGTACCTCCTTGTAGTGGGCTGAATGTCTGTCGCGCTTCCGTTACCCCGTCCGCAAAATCACCTCCCTTTTCCCAGGCCACACTCCCGGCACCCGCAAACAAAAAAGCCGGGAGCAGAATATCCAAGGATATTTCGCATACCCGGCTGTCTCGGTGAGACCAGGAAATTACACTGTCCCAGCGGCGCAGGTGATTGGCCCTGTCGGCATGCCGACAAGGCTGCTATTTTTGCTCGTCACACGAAAAGCCCACTACGAACAGCCCCAACCTTCCGCTGGGAAAGCCCTTCATGCCGTCGTTCTCATTTTCTGCCACAGCATCGGCTAAGACCGTCGCGGCCTTCTAAACAACAGGGTACCACCGGTGAAACGGATGTCAAAACCCCGCGGAAGAAAAATGGAGCCCTGCAAATTAACGCTTGACTAACGGCGGATCGTGGAGGTTAATTACACTTACACGTGCGTGTTTCCTCCGTCTCCACCGCCGACGCATTATGGAGGACTTCCGTTTGCAGCTCCGCCTGATCTCGAAACTCACACTTTCCACCAGCGTCCTCCTTTTGCTGGCCATGACGCTCTTTGCCTGGAGCACCATCAGGGCCCAGCGCACCATGCTGCTCGAAGAGACCGTCCTGAACACCGACAGGCTGAGTGAGACCATCATCAAGACCACCCACTATCAGATGCTGGAAAACGACCGGCAAAGGGTGTACCAGACGATCAGCGAAGCGGGGACCCAGAAGGAAATCGAACGGATCAGGCTGATCACCAAGGACGGCCGGACCATCTTCTCGACCGACAGGGCGGAGATAGGCACCTACCTGGACAAAACGGCCGAGGCATGCACCATGTGCCACGGCGGCGGCAAACCGCTGCTCAATGCCTCCACCATGAACCGGAGCAGGATTTTTCACACCCGGCAGGGCAAAGAGGTCCTCGGCCTGGCCAAGGCCATCTACAACGAGGAAAAGTGCTCCACCGCTGAGTGCCATTTCCACCCGAAGGAATCGAAGATCCTCGGGGTTCTCGACGTGATCGTCTCCCTGGACGGCATGAACGCCCAGCTCTCCACCTACCGCACCGAGATCACGGCGCTCACCATGCTCGTGCTGGGACTGACCTCGCTGAGCCTGACACTCCTTACGAATAAACTGATCAACCAGCCGGTGAAAAAGCTCCTGAGGCAGACCGAAAGAATCGCGGAGGGACAACTGGAAGGTACCGTCGGGATCGAATCAGCGGATGAAATCGGCGATCTCGCCGCATCCTTCAACACCATGACGGGCCGGCTGAAAGAGGCGCGGGAGGAACTGGAGGAGTGGGGGAAACATCTGGAGGAAAAAGTCGAGCAGCGGACCTCTGAACTGAACCGGATGCAGACCCAGCTCATCCGGTCGGAGAAGCTCGCCTCGCTCGGCGAGCTGGTAGCCGGGATCGCCCACGAAATCAACAACCCCCTCACCGGGATCCTGGTCTACTCTTCGCTGGTCAAAAACGACGCCAAGCTCGACCCGGACCTGAGAAGCGACATGGACACCGTCGTCCGCGAAACCGAGCGATGCGCCGAGATCGTCCGGGGGCTCCTGGAGTTTTCCCGCGAATCAATCCCCCGCAAGAACTGGGCATCCCTGAACGACATCATGGATGCGGCGGTCGCGCTGATGAAGCATCAGAGTCTGTTTCAGAACATCATCATCGCCAAAAACTATGATCCCCGGCTTCCGAAGGTCCTGGTGGATGCCAACCAGATCGAGCAGGTCTTCGTCAACATGCTGCTCAATGCCGGCCAGGCCATGCCCGACGGGGGGAGCCTGACAATCTCCACCGACACAGAAGCGGGAGGCCATGTCCGAGTGAACATCGCCGACAGCGGCTGCGGCATTCCCGCAGAAAATCTCGGGAAGATTTTCGATCCCTTCTTCACCACCAAGGAAAGCAAGGGAACAGGGCTCGGTTTGTCCGTTTCGTACGGGATCATCGAAAATCATGGCGGAGTGATCGAAGTGGAGAGTGGCACGGGGTGCGGCACGACCTTCACCATCAAACTGCCGTTACTCCAGGAATAAGCATCAGTAGCCGGTCTGGCCCTTTGCCGATATCCCGAGCTTCTTCATGAGCGCCTGGAAGTTGGGCCTGAGCATGCCGGTTTCCTCGGCAGCCCGGGTCACGTTCCAATTATTCCGCTCCAGGGCATGCAGCGCGAACGCCTTTTCGACCGGTTCGATTGCCTGCTCCCTGATCTGCCGCTTGGTCTCCTTCAGTTCATCCGCATTCAGGGGAACAAACGGTGCGGAGACTTTCCCGTGGCCGTCCGCCGGTGCCGCAAGCCCCAGGTCTTCCAGCGTGATCTGCTTTCCTTCGGCAAGGACCACCGCCCGTTCGATGATGTTCTCCAGCTCCCGCACGTTCCCTGGAAAGCCGTACTCCTGCAGGAAGGCGAGCGCATCGGGTGCCAGGCCGCGGCTCTCCTTCCCCCGTTCACTGGTGAATTTCTCCAGGAAATGGTCGATCAGGATCGGAATATCCCCCTCACGCTCCCTAAGCGGGGGGAGATCGAGGGGGATGATGTTGAGGCGGAAATAGAGGTCGTCGCGAAAACGCCCCTCCTCGACCTGCGCCTTGAGGTTCTTGTTGGTGGCAGCCACCAGGCGTATATCTATCGGGATCGGGTGAGTCCCGCCGATGGGGGTGACGGCCCGCTCCTGCAATGCACGCAGCAGCTTCGCCTGTGTGGTCAGACTAATATTGGCGACTTCGTCGAGAAACAGTGTCCCTCCGTCGGCCACCTTGAAAAGCCCGGTCTTGGTCTGGACTGCTCCGGTAAAGGAGCCCTTGATGTGGCCGAACAGCTCGCTCTCCAGCAGGTTCTCTGCAAGCGACGTGCAATCGACGGCAACGAACGGATGGGCCCGTCGTGGACTGCTCTGGTGAATGGCACGGGCTGCCAGCTCCTTACCAGTCCCACTCTCACCGGTAATCAGAACGGTACTGTCGGTAGGCGCCACCTGCACGATCCGGTGATAGACCTTTTGCATCTCCATGCTCTCGCCGATAAACATCTCGAAACCTCGGCGCTCCTTGAGCTCTTTGCGCAGGTAAGCACGCTCGAGGAGGGTCGCTTTCTGGGCAAGGGCAGCCACAACTTTTTCATGGATCAGCTCGGGGGTAAAGGGCTTCGCCACGTAGTCGAAAGCCCCGTTCTTCATCGCCTCGACTGCGTTATCCACCGTGGAGTACCCGGTAATGAGGATGACCGGCACTTCCGGCTGCAGGATCTTTATGGCCCTGAGAACCTCCATCCCGCTCATCCCGGGCATCTTGAGATCGGTGATGACCAGGTCGAAATAACTCTCCTGCATCCGTTCCATGGCCAGGCGGCCGCTCTCGCTGGTCTCCACCAGGAACCCGTTCCCCTCCAAAATCCGCCGCACGCCCTCCCTTACAACCGCCTCATCGTCAATAACGAGCACCTTTTCTTTTTCCATGCAACCAACCCCTCAACTTAATTAATTGAATATACAAATAGTACCCTTATGACTTATACCAGTTACTGACAGGAGGCGGACTTTGCAGTAAATAATACCACTTTCCACGTTATATACCACTATTTTTTTAAATCTGATAATGAAATTTATTCAATTACTGTATTTTTAGAAGCTTGCTTGTGGTTTCTGGTGTGTCACAAGAAGATGCTTCCTCTACCGATGCATGTAGAATGTTATTTTTGAACTAACAAGCTCTTTGCGCACGTACTGTCTCTGTTGCACTTGCAACAGAGAGAATGAAAACGATTGACAGTGTATATTTTTTTATCCACCCCTCCTCCAGAATAAAACCTTAATTTTTCAAAATGTTACGTCATCCCACCCTCCCCAACGCTTCTCCTTTCTGTATAACTATCTAATACAATTATCTTTTCCTCGCTCACAGATGCGGACAATCAAAAGTTAAAAAAACTCAATTACTTCGCAACCTTAAACGCTTTGAATTAATACAGTGTAATATTGGCACGGCCGCTGCATAGTGGATGGCAAGGCATAAAAAAATGCACCAAAAAGGAGGAAGCCATGAAAACCGCACTGAGAACCGCATTGGCATTATTGGGCGGTGCTGCCTCAGCTTTTGCTTCCGGCGGCGCCACAACGGAAGAAGGCGGTCTGCTGATTCCCCTTTTCCTGGGGTTTGGGGCCTGCATTCTTGTATTTCAGGCGATTCCCGCCGTCATCCTGTTTTGTTCCATGATCAGGGGACTCTTCCCGAGCCGGGAAAAAGCAGCGGTTGCAACCGGGAAAAAACTCGGCTGAAAACCGTGAAACGTGTCCCCATTAACGGAAGGCACAGGGCGAGGGAAAGCGAGGTTAATCGAGATGCTGGGACTTCTCATTGCAGATAAGGACTTGGATTCCCGCAAGCAGATGGCCGACCTGTTCATAGAAGCGGGCTACAACGTTATCGTCACCAACTCGGCGGCCAACGCCGTGGACGGAATCCTGAAAAAAACCGCCCAAGTGGTCCTGCTCAGCAGCGAATTCGACGAAGTGGCGGCGGCCGACCTCATCCCCCTGCTGAAGCAATGCAACCGGGATCTGACCATCATCCTGGTGGCTGCCGACACTTCACTGCCGTTGATTCGTAAATTACGCAGCGAGGGGATCTTTTATCACGCCCTCAAACCGGTGAGCGGGGAAGACCGGGAAGAGATCCGCCAGGCAGTCAAATGCGCCTTCGAAAACCTGAGGCTGCACAGCAGTCCTTGAAGGAAAGCGCTTCACCACAACCTGTACAAAGGAGGCTGTCATGAAAGGGATGAGTATGATCTTCACGGCGGTATCGGTTCTACTGACCACAGCGACCTGCGCCTTCGCATCCACGACTGCCAAAGTCTACAGCAGCGGCTACATGGTCCTCGCGTTCCTCGGGTTCTGCGCCCTGGTCGTCGTCGTCCAGTTGATTCCAGCCATCATGACCCTGATCGGAATGCTCAAGGGTATGATGAAAAAAGAAGAAACCATGCGGGAAGTCAAGGTCGAGGCTGGCGAGTAAATGGCCAATCGCCCCAGACTCAATGAGACACGAACAAGGGAGGGATGAACATGTCGGATCTATTCAGCACAGTCGGTGAAGTAAAGGAAGTATTCACCCTGGTCGACTTTTACCAGTACATCAAGGGGGTCGAATACCTGATCTGCGTGGCGTTCTTCGTCGGCTTTCCGGTCTTTTACCGTTACATCCACAAACAGGACGACACCGGGGAAAAAGGTCAGCACTGAGCGAGACCGCTCTGCACGCGCTCGCGAGTGGTAGGGTAAGCGATGCGGGGAAACACTCTTTCCAAAGGAGAACACCATATGTACGCAGCCAGAAACCGCCTCCTCTGGGGGTTCATCATGCTGGCACTGGGAATGGCCCCGGCAAACTCGTGGGCCAAAGCGATGCCGGATTCGATCAGCCTCGACGCCCTGGCACAACTCTACGAGAAAGTGAAGTTCAACCACGCCAAACACATCAGGCTCGTGAGGGACTGCGCAGAGTGTCATCATCACACGACCGGCACTCTCACTGCAGACGCCAACTGCGTCAGGTGCCACAAAAACAGCGGTGCCACCGCTGTTGTGGCCTGCCGGGGGTGTCACTCCGCCCAGACCTTTTCTGCGGAGGCACTGCGGGAAAAGGGGAAAAACATCTACCACATGGACAAGCTGAGTCTCAAGGGGGCCTACCATCAGAACTGTATGGGATGTCACGCCAAGGCGGGGGGGCCGACCGGGTGCCAGGAGTGCCATGCGCTGAAAAAGGCAGGAGAGGCGTTCTACAATACCGGAAGATTTGCGCCGAAGCATGCCGCAATGAACGGAAAACATGGCGGAGAATGACATTTCTTCCATGCGTATGGCTCACCAAATTGACGCCAAGGAGAACTGACCATGAAACGGAGAGATTTCCTGAAGAGTTGCATACTGTGCGGAGCGGCTGGCGCGCTCGGCGTTTCGGGCAAGGCTTGGGGTGCGGGCTCCTTTGAAGGATATCCGGAAGGGATGGGGGTGCTGGTCGATCTCACCCGCTGCGTTGGTTGCCGCACGTGCGAGGCGGCCTGCAACAAGGAGCAGAAGCTCCCTGAACCGGACGTCCCCTTTACCGATCAGTCGGTTTTCGAGGAAAAACGGCGGCCGACCGAACGGGCCTACACGGTGGTCAACCGCTTTGAGCCGAAACGCGAGGAAGGCCCCGTCTATCGTAAGGTCCAGTGTAACCACTGCAATGAGCCGGCCTGCCTCACCTCCTGCTTTGTCAACGCCTACACCAAGACCAAGGAGGGGGCCGTGGTCTACAACCCCAAGGTCTGCGTAGGCTGCCGAAACTGCATGGTCGCCTGCCCCTTCAATGTACCGGGGTACAGCTATTCCAGCGCATTCAACCCGGTAGTCAAGAAGTGCATTTTCTGCTACGACACCCGCCTGAAATTCGGCAGGCCCCCTGCATGCGTTGAAGCCTGTCCGCAGGAAGTCCTCACCTTCGGCCACCGCAAAGACCTCCTGAAAATCGCTCATGAACGGATCAGGGAAACTCCGGACCGATATGTGGACCACGTCTACGGGGAAAAGGAAGTTGGGGGAACCAGCTGGCTTTACCTCTCCGGCGTACAGTTCGATCGGGTCGGCTTCGACACAACCCTTGGGAACGAACCGATTATCTCCAACGTGAAGGAGTTTCTCGGGACGGTACCGATGGTCCTATCCATCTGGCCGGCCCTCTTTACGGGCTTTCATCTGCTCTCAAACCGCAAACAGGACCACTCTGATCACGGAGATTCCCACTCGGACCAGGAGGACCCCAAGCCATGAAACGATACAAAGCGGACGGTGTCGCGACAGTCGACTCGATGTACAAGGTTTCCGGGGAAACCCCGGCAAAATGGAGCCTGCTGGAAAAGCTGCTGCTTGGCCTCACTCCCCGGCAGTACCTGGCCCAGGCCGTGCGCAATCCCTTCAACTGGATCCTGGCCATTATCTTCGCCGTGGGGTTTCCCATCATCGCAGGGCGCTTCCTGTTCGGCCTCTCATGGGTCACCCACAGCTCGTGCGACTACCCATGGGGGCTCTTTCTCGGGTTCGGCCTCTTCGGCATGGTGCCGCTCTCATCCTCCGGCTTCCAGCTCGGCACAGCCGTAGAGGTGTTCGGCCGCCATGACCTGGAGCCGATCGAACGGCTGGGGCTCCTGAACGGTCTGCTCGGCTATTTCTTCGCGGTCTGCTATCTGATGGTCGACCTGGGGCAGCCCTGGCGGCTTCCCTACCCGATGGTGGTTGCCTGGGGGCCGGCAGCGGTCCTGTTCCTCGTCGCCTGGCATGTGGCAACCTATCTCTCGGTGCAGATAGCTGAGGTGTCGGTCGCATTCTTCGAATGGATCGGATTTCCCATGGGGAAACGGGGCGTGCGCAGGATCACCCTCGGGCTCACCGTGGCGGGAATCATCCTGTCCACCCTTCACCAGGGCGCTCTGGGAGCCCTCTTTACCTATGCACCCGGGAAGGTCCACCCCCTCTGGTACTCCGCCTCGTTCCAGTGGCTCCATTTCTTTGTCTCCTCGATCCCTGGCGGGCTCTGCATGGTGATCGTGGTGAGCACCATCGCCCGCACGACGATGTCGTGGCGCTGCGACGACAGATTCAGGGAAAATCTCGACAAACTCACCATAACCCTCGCCAAGGGGGCCAGCATGGGGCTTGCCACCTACCTCACCATCAAGTTGATCAGCATTGCCCATGACAACAAGTGGGAATACCTGGCAAGCGGCTGGGGCGCCTGGTACGCAGTCGAGATGGTAGGCGGAGTCATCCTGCCGCTCGTGCTCTTTGCCTACTCCATCAGGAACAAAAAGGTAGGCGTGGTCCGGTTCAGTGCGCTCCTGACAGTAGTTGGCGTGGTGCTCAACCGCATGAACACCGCGATGTTCACATTCAACTGGAAGCTCCCCGAGCGGGAGATTCCGCACTGGCGCGAGGTGGTCATCTGCATCACCCTCTATGCCGTCTACATCACGGTCTACCGTTTCATCCTCTGCCGGCTGCCGATTCTCTATGGCTGGAAAACCGCCGACGAAGCCGTACCGGCTGCAGAGCCGGCCAAAGGTTACGTGGGGGCGGCCCATCCGGCACCGGCGGCGGTGGGAACGTACCACAGCAGTGTGGAAGAGCCCATCACCTCGGCCAGCTTGTCGACGATGCCGGAGTGACCCGTTCACGCGACCGACCCCGCCGGCTCACGAGAGCCGGCGTGAAACCACTGACAGGAGAAAACCATGAGATCCCGCTTGATTCTTCTTATTCCGGCCGCACTCCTTGCCGCAGCCAGCTTTGCGCCCGCCATGGAACTGAAGGATGTAACCTACACCACCACGAACGCGGGCAAGGTGGTCTTCAGTCACACGGTGCACATGCAGAAGAAAGAACGGACAACGCCGAATTTCAGCTGCAAGACATGCCACAGCAGCGGCATCGAGAAAAACCGCCATTACACCATGACCGACATGGAAAAGGGAAAATCGTGCGGCACCTGCCATGACGGGAAGAAAGCGTTTGCCCTGGCCAACTGCACGCAATGCCACAAAGTCCATGAAATCACCTACAAGGTCAAGGAAACCGGGCCGGTTGCCTTCAGCCATAACCGGCATCTTCGGACCATGCAGTGCGCTTCCTGTCACAATAAAATTTTCAAGGCCGGTGCCAATACCAGGGTCAGCATGGCCGAAATGTCGAAGGGGAAATCGTGCGGTGCCTGCCACGACGGCAGGAAGGCCTTTGCAGTCGGGGAATGCGCGAAATGCCATCCGGTGCGGGAGAAGCTCTACGTTGTCAAAGATGCGGGGAATGTGCGCTTCAGCCACAAACTCCACATCGGCAACTATTCGTGCTCGGAATGCCACCCCCGTCTCTATCTGCCGGGGAAAGGGAATGCCGCCGTCTCCATGGCCGGCATGGAGACGCGCAAGTCATGCGGCGCCTGCCACGACGGCGCGTCCGCCTTTACGGTCAAGGAAAACTGCGAGAAGTGCCACCAGCAGGGCTGACAGGCCGTTGACAGACGATCGCTTCCGGGCGACCGTGCACCAACAGACAAGGAGAGGTGTCATGTTCAAGACATTGACTGCCAGGGCGATTGTGCCGGTGTCGGTGGCGGTGACCGGGTTCGTCGTAGTCTGCTGCCTTCTCCTCTATTCGACCATGAAGAACGACCTGATGAACGACGCCATCAGGTGCGAGACCAGCATGGCAGACATGGTCATTAAGTCGACCCGGTACGCCATGAGCAGGTCGGACAGGGACATGCTGCGCAACATCATCGACAATGTCGGTGACCAGAAGGGGATCGAACACCTGCGCATCTTCAACAATAAGGGCGTGATCATGTTCTCCCGCAACCACCCGGAGGTGAACAGGCTGGTAGACAAGAAGGCATCGGGATGCGTCGGATGCCACGCCGGTCCGGTGCCGGCCACCACCCTCGGACCGATGGAACAGGCGCGGCGCTTCGTCAACGAGTGGGGAACCGAGGTCATAGCCATTACTGCCCCCATTTACAACTCTCCGAGCTGTTCCAGCGCGGAGTGTCATTTCCACAACCAGGCCCAGATGGTGCTCGGGACACTGGATATAGGCCTCTCGGCGGCCCCGCTTGAACAAACGCTCTCGATCATGCGCAAGAGAATGCTCATCTTCAGCATCATGGTACTGATCCTGACGGTCGGCGGGGTGGCCGCTCTGCTCAGGCGCCAGGTTTTTCTTCCGCTCCAGGAAATTACGGAATTTGCATCGAACGTCAAACGTGGTAATCTCACCCAGAAACTTTCCGGAACGTACGGCGAACTGACCGAACTTGCCGATAGCGTCCGCACAGTGGCGTCAAGTTTCGGGAAGGCCGTGCAGGAAGACACGAAACCGGGTGAAGGGAACACAGCCGTACAAGCAGACGTTCCGTGATGGAAACTTCCCCTGTTCGGCCGGAGACCGAGAACACCATGGGAAACGACTCCCCTGAACTTCGCCCCACCCAAGGGGACAGCGCCCCATCCCGCCCGGTGCCGCGGGATAATGAAACAATTGTGCGGCTGAAAACCAAGGCAAGCCGGGGTCTCTTTGCCATGGCGCTCTTCATCGCCCTCAGCATCGGAGCGATCCGCGACTTCGATTTTCTCCCCACCCTGCCGCCGAGGGTTCACGCCCTCCTCGGCCATCCACCGTCGGTCAATCTGATCAGTCCGGTTCTGCTCCTCTACAGCTTCTCCGCCATCATCCTGATCCTGTCCCGGATGATGAGCGGCTCGGGCGTTTCCAGCAGCTTCACCCATGTGGCCTATCTTGCCGGTTTTTATTTCTTCTACCATTTTTCGGGCGCCATGGAGGAAAACTTCTGGGCAGTTTTCGCCGCAGGCGTAACTATCCTCGCCCTGGACAGCTATCATGTCTGGACCTACTGCACGGAAGAAATCAAGAAGGAGCAGGAAATTCTTGAGGAAATCGCCAGAAAAAACCACAGGGAGGACCGCTCCGAAGATTGATCGTGCACCTCCAGACGGGGGAAGCCATGACCCGGAAAGATTTCGAACTCAAACTGACTCCCCGCATCATCGTCGTAATCTACCTGTTTGCCGGCTCAGCGTGGGCCTTCTTCTTCGGCTGGGCCCCCGTACTCCATCGGGCGCTTTTGGCAAAACTGACGCCGGTCAACCACTGGCTTTTCATCCTGGCGACAGCCCTGATGCTCTACTTTCTCATTCTGCGCAGCGAGGCGGCGATCATCCGCCGGAAGGAGTCGCTGCACAGGCTCAACCGTGCGCTCAAGGCCTTCAGCGACTGCAACAAGGTGGTCATCCGGGCCAGAGACGAGCTCCAGCTCATGCGGGACATATGCCGGACCATGGTCGAGGTGGGAGAATACCGGATGGCGTGGGTGGGGATTGCCGAGCACGACGACGAAAAAACGATTCAGCCGGCAGTCCAGTGGGGCGATGACAAAGGCTACCTGGAAAAGCTGAAGGTCTCGTGGTCCGACACCGACCGGGGGCGCGGCCCGACCGGCACCGCCATCCGAACTGGGCAAACGAGCGTGGTGCAGGAAATCCGCTACGACCCCCGGTGGTTGCTCTGGCGAGAGGAAGCGCTGCAGCATGGCTTCGCCGCCTCCATTTCCCTTCCGCTCTCCGACGGTGCACCTCCGTTCGGGGCACTGGTCATCTTTTCCGCCGAACAGGGCGCTTTCGACCCGGAAGAGGTGCAGCTCCTGGAGGACCTGGCGAGCGACCTCTCCTACGGCATCACCACGCTGCGGATGAACGTCGAACGGAAGAAGGCGGAAAAGGAGCGCAAGCTCCTCGCCTCGGTCATCGAACAGGCGATGGAAGGAATCATCCTGTTCGACGGCGACGGCCTGATCCGGTACGCCAACCCCGCCGTTGAGACCATCACGGGGCGCACGCCGGCCGAGATGATCGGCCGCAACATCAGCACGCCGGAAAGCGGTGAAATGAACAGGGAATTCTGCCGGGTGATCAAGGACACCCTCTCCCGCGGGGAGGTGCGGACCGGCCACTTCATCCAGAAAGCCAGGGACGGCACGCTCCACGAGATCGAATCGACCATCTGGGCGATATCCGATGACACGGGGACGATCAGCAACTATGCGGCGCTGATACGCGACGTCACCCACGAAGTCCAGCTGGAGCGGCAGCTCCGTCAGGCGCAGCGGATGGAGGCGATCGCCACCCTGGCGGGGGGGATTGCCCACGATTTCAACAACAACCTGGCGTCCATCATCACCTGCGCCGAGATGGCGCGGGACGATGTTCCGCCGGAGAGTCCGACTCGCGAGCTTCTCGACGTGGTGCTCAAGTCGGGATACCGGGGAAGGAACCTGGTCAAGCAGATCCTCACCTTCAGCTGTCAGGGGGAAGAGGAGCGCAAGGCGGTCCAGGTCGAGTTGATTGTTCATGAGTGCCTGAGGCTCCTGAGAGCCTCGCTGCCGACAACCATCGAGATTCATTGCCGGATCGCCGACCGGCTCGGGATGGTCCTGGCCGATCCGACCCAGGTACACCAGATCGTCATGAACCTCTGCACCAACGCGGGCCATGCCATGCAAGAGAAGGGGGGCGTTCTTGACATAAGCCTGGCCAACGTCGACCTGGAAAACACCGGTCTTGCCGGTTTTCCCGAAATCCTCCCGGGACGCTACCTGATGCTCATGGTGAAAGATTCCGGCCACGGCATGGAGCCCACTATCATGGAGCGGATATTCGACCCCTTTTTCACCACCAAGAAGCAGAACGAGGGGAGCGGCCTCGGCCTTTCGGTGATCCACGGCATCGTCAGGAACCACGGCGGCGCTATTACCGTCGACAGCGAACCGGGGATGGGAGCGACCTTCCGTGTCTACCTTCCCCTCATCGACTATCCCGCGCCGAGTGAGCAGGAAGACGTACCGGAGCCTCTCAGGGGGGGGCGGGAGCGGATACTGCTGGTCGACGACGAGAAAGAGTTGGCGGCCGCCGGGGGAAAGATGCTGGAACGCCTGGGTTATGAGGTCGTCGTCATGACCGACGGCAGGGAGGCCCTGGAACTGTTCCTCACGGACCCGAAACGGTTCGATCTGATCATTACCGACCAGGCGATGCCGGGGATGAGCGGGGCGGAACTGGCTCGAAAACTGACCCTCATTCGCTCCGACATCCCGGTTATCCTGTGCACCGGATTCGGTAACGGCATAAGCGGAATCCTGTCCGGCGAGGAGAGAGCGGAGTCCGGCATTCGCGAGCTGGCACTGAAACCGCTCGACCGCACGGAGATGGCCGGCATTGTCCGGCGCGTCCTGGACGAAGCAATGACCGCAGAGGTGAGGCCATGGCAGATATCCTGATCATCGACGACGACGACTTGATGTGCCAGGCGCTCTCCCATGTGGCGCGGCGCAGAGAGCACAACGCCACATGCGTCCATACTCTGGGCGCCGGTCTGGAAACGGCGGCTCGCCACCCTTTCGACGTGGTCTTCCTCGACGTGCGAATGCCCGACGGCAACGGACTGGAAGTGTTGCCGCGCATCAGGGAACTCCCCGGCGCGCCCGAGATCGTGATCATGACCGGCTACGGGGACCCCGAAGGGGCCGAACTGGCCATCAAGAGCGGTGCCTGGGACTACATTGAAAAAGGTTCATCGACCAAGGAAATCACTCTCTCCCTTGTGCGCGCTCTCGAATACCGGAAACAGAAGAAGGGAGACGGGGAAAAGCGTAGCGTGGTCGCCCTGAAACGCGAAGAGATTATCGGCTCCAGCCCGGCGATGAAGGAGTGTCTCGACCTGGTGGCCCAGGCGGCGGCATGCGACGCCAGCGTCCTCATAACCGGCGAAACAGGGACGGGAAAAGAGCTCTTTGCCCGCGCCGTTCACCAGAACAGCCGACGGGCCGGGGGGAACTTCGTCGTGGTCGACTGCGCAGCCCTGCCGCAGACGCTCATCGAGAGTCTGCTGTTCGGCCACGAAAAAGGGGCATTCACCGGGGCTGACCACGCGAGGGAGGGTCTGGTCCGCCAGGCGAACGGCGGGACACTCTTCCTCGACGAAGTGGGCGAGCTCCCCCTGCCGATACAGAAGGCTTTCCTGCGAGTCTTGCAGGAACGCCTGTTCCGTCCCGTCGGGAGCCCCCGGGAGATCGAGAGCGATTTCAGGCTGGTGGCGGCAACCAACCGTGACCTGGATCGGATGGTGGGGGAGGAAATGTTCAGGGAGGACCTTCTGTACAGGCTCCGTTCCTTTGTCATCGAGCTCCCACCGCTGCGGGAGCGCCCCGACGACATCAAGGCGCTCGCCCGGCATCACCTCGACAGGCTTTGCGAACGGTATGACCAGGCTGCCAAAGGCTTTTCACCGGAGTTTCTGAAGACGCTCAGCGCGTATGCCTGGCCCGGCAATGTGCGGGAACTCGTCAATACCCTGGAACAGGCCATTGCCGTGGCCCGGCTCGACCCCATCCTTTTTCCCAAGCACCTGCCGACACCTATCAGGGTCCAGGTGGCACAGGCACAGGTCCGGCATGGCGAATGCCCCGGAAACATCGCCGAGGCAAAGCCACTCGTGGAGGTCCCCAAGCTCCACGATTTCCGTGAGGCCGTCTATAGCCAGGCGGAAAAGCAATACTTGAGCGACCTGATGTCCCTTTCGGGAAACAACATCAACGATGCATGCCGGATTTCCGGCCTCTCCCAGTCCCGTCTCTACGCGCTCCTGAAGAACCACGAACTGGCGAGGGGACAATGACCTTATCTGCTTGATACGTACCGTTTTCCTGTCCGGCGGGAAAACTCCTGTCCGGCAGGAATGTCTCCTTTTCCGGAGCTCTCCGCACGTCTCCCCTCTTCGGCGTAACCATTCGTAGTTACTAATAATTTTTCAACCGGCCTCGATTCCACCTTAAACCCTCCCCCTTCCGTCCGCCCTCTCCCCCTGCAGCGTAACTATCCGAAATTTAACAACAATGCCGGCAATATGAATATTTTTTAACATGATGGCACCATGGTTGCTTTTAACAGGGTGAATCTTGTGAAAACTACACCATGAAAGGAGATCCGTCATGAAAACGACCGAGAAAAGTCCGCCTGTCGGAAAAATCGCAAGCTGCCTGATCGTGGCCATAGTCCTTGCAGGGAGCGTCCTGGTTCCCTCCCTATCGCACCTGGAACAGGGGGAAGGAATCATGGCAACGCTCTTTCTCTGCTTCATCGGGGCGATAATCGCCATCCAGGTGGTGCCGGGCATGATGCTGTTCGGGATGATGGTCAAGGGAGTGTACAACCTGGTGCGCAAAGAAGAGGCGAGGAAGGAAGTCAGGTAGTTACCGACCCTGGACCGGAAGCAAACGGAGAGAGCCATGAACGATCGAGAAATTCTCGTGGCAGACAGTGACAATAAGGCCCGCGAGCAACTGGCCGAAAGCTTCCGTGAAGCGGGATACCGGGTCGAAACCACCGATTCGACGGTCCACGTGTTCTGCACCGTCCTGGAAAAACAGATACCGGTCGTTCTTCTCGGGAGCGGCTGCGACCGGAAGATAGCACTGCCGGAGCTTGTCCCCCTGCTGAAGAAGTGCAACCGGCGCGTGACCATCATCCTGGTTTCCGACGAGGAGTCCCTTCCCACTGCCCATGCGCTCAAACAGGAAGGGATATTTTACCACGCATTGAGGCCGAGCAGCCGCGACGATACGGACGAGATCCTTACCGCCGTCCAGTGCGCGTTCAACAGGCCTGTACCCGAGCGCACGACGTACTGTCCCGCTACACCGGACTGCCGGATGGAAGGGAAAGAGAGTCCCGTACCCGGGCAATGCCTGTCAGGGGAGCCCGACATAACGCATGACGCCCACACAACGGAAGCACGGCACGGAGAGGAGAGGAAAATGAGAGCGAAAACGACGGCAATCGTAGCCACGCTGACCGCAGCAATTGCGGGAATGATGTATTACACCTTTACCACGCCCAGCAGTGGAGTGGATAACGGCGAATTCCTGGTCTGGAGCTTTCTCGGCTTTTGCGCCCTGATCATCGTCGGCCAGCTCCTCCCGTTGGTATTCAGCCTCAGGGAGGCTCAGAAAGCGGCACAGCCTCAGGAAGCATTCGGCGCTGCCCGGGCGGAGGAAGCGCGGGCCGTGATCAAAGACAAATAAGCGAGGGCCATTACCGGAGAGAGAAAGGGAGGAACGAACCGTGAAGACTGCGCTCAAACAAACGATTCACGTATCTGCCCTGATGCTGTTTCTTATCGGCTGGGCCACCGCCGCCCGAGGCGCCGGCGCCCAATGGGGAGGTTACTCGTACGGCGGGACGGTGGGGAAAAGCGGGAACTGCCTCTCATGTCACGGCGTTGCGGCAAATGTCGGACGCCGGAATTTCATCGACCCCGTACGATACGACCACACCACCCATGCCAAAATCGGGTGTCCGGCCTGCCACGACGCGCTCGACGGCACTCACCCCGACGGCAGCCAGGGAAAGGGAAAAGCCGACTGCCGCTACTGTCACGATGACATCAGCGCCGAATACGCGGCGAGCAGCCATGGGAAAAATGCCTCCTGCGGCGGCTGCCACGATCCGCACCGGGTGAATACCCCTTCGGAAATCTCAGCCGGAGACACCAACAAGATGTGCGCCAAATGCCACGACAGCGCAGGGGTCGCAGCCAACCACACCAAGTGGCTCCCCCGGGCCGATCTGCACATGGAGATGCTCCCGTGCGTCACCTGTCATACCGGATCGCGCAATTACGTCATCAACCTGTACATCATCAAGCGGCAGGAGGGAGACCGCCACCATACGTTCGACCTTGCAACCCATGATGAATTGCAAAAGCTGGCCGGCAGCGCGGACATCCTCTCCCTGATTGACGTGAACGGCGACAACTACGTCTCCATCGATGAGCTGCGAAACTTCAACCGCAATCCCGCGTATCGAGGGTTACGCCTCAAGGGGATGATGACCCCTGAACAAGCCAGCCACAGCTTCCAGATCCTGGACAACCGCCGCAATTGTACCTTCTGTCATGCTTCCGGTCCGGGCACCATGCAGACAAGCTTCATCGCACTTCCCGAGAAGAACGGCGCCTTCCGCCGGGTGGCTGTGGAAAGGGGTGCCGTGCTCGACGCCCTCAACGGCACGCCGGATTTCTACATGACCGGCAAAACCCGCAACGCCACGCTCGACAAGATTGGGCTGCTGATCGTCGCCGGGGGTATGGTCATGCCGGTCGGACACGGCTTCCTGCGTCTGCTTTCACGCAACATCAGGAATCAAAAGGGAAAGGAGAACCGCCATGAATGAGAAAAAGATGATTTATCTCCATCCCACGCCGGTCAGGATATGGCACTGGCTCAATGCCCTGGGCATCATCACCCTCTGCGTCAGCGGCGCCCAGATCCGCTACCCGGAATACCTGAACATCTTCGGCAGCTACCGGGGCGCCGTCCTTCTCCACGATGTGGCGGGGATCGTTGTGGCGCTCTCCTTCTCCCTGTGGTTCTTCTACTACTCGTTCGGCCCGCACACCCTGGCCAGGATCTACGTCCCCACCGCGGAGGACCTGAAGCACGGCGTGCTGCGGCAGGCGTTTTACTACTTCTTCCTCTATTTCTTCGGGCACCCGAACCCGCACCACCCGACTCCGGACAATAAGTTCAACCCGATGCAAAAGTCGGCATACCTGGCGATCATGTTCGTCCTCGTGCCGCTCGTCAGCCTCTCCGGCATTCTCCTGATGAATGTCTCGCCGTTGCGGGAGTTGGTCCTCGCGGCCGGCGGGCTCAAGTTGCTGGTCGGGCTCCATTTCCTGCTTGCATGCTCGCTGACGGCATTCCTTTTCACACACGTCTACCTGACTACCCTCGGCAAGACTCCAACGGCCCACATCACACCGATGTGGACCGGCTGGGAGGAAGATGAGGAACACGGGACGACGGAGCAACCGTCAGGACAACGTATTTGAGAGGAAAACCGGATTTCCAAGAAGAGAAAGGGGGTACGATCATGATCGGACATATGGCCGGACAGATGAAGCCGGGCCCAAAAGCCTCTCATGTATGCGCCCGGGAACAGAAAACGGAATACGCCTTTCAAAGGGCCGAGATTCTGCGGACCATCGACGGTCTCCACGCCTTGACCCGCCCCGGCCTCTGGCGGTTGCTCATGTTCCTCGTGGCCAGCGCCGTTTCCCTTCGTTTCCGTGATTGCGACCTCTTTGCCGCTTTGCCCGAACATGTGCGGGAATTCGTCGGCGCCCCTCCCCCTCTGGCCCTTATCCACGTGGTATTGGCCGTTTCCACCGTCTCCACTCTGATCATCATCGGCGGGCGCAGAGCGGAAGACGCCGGGGCGGGTCGGAGCTGGTGCCAGTTTGCGTTTGCAGTCTTCTTCTACCCTCTGTATGCCTTGGTCAACGGCCTTGACGAATTCTTCCCTGCGATCTTTGCAGCAGGTCTGACCATCCTCGCCTTTGAACACTTCACCGTCAGTACCCGTGCCTTCCGGGCCATCCGGCAAGAACGGGCTCGACTGGAGGGAATGACATGACGGAAAGGGAGCACAATGCGGCTGTCCCGAGGGATAAACCGGTTGGCTGAAGTTTGAACCCGCCGAGAAAAGAGTTGACAGGAGCTGCGCAAAATTGGTAGGTTAGAGCATTGTCTCGTTAGAATTTGCAATGGTGTTCACCACAATCTATGAATTTCCCGCTGGGGGTGTTTCGGCTGAGAGCCGGTAGTTAATCCGGAAACGGAGGACCGGCAACCCTTTGAACCTGATCCGGTTAATGCCGGCGTAGGGAAGCGCGGTGCACGACGACTCGACGCACGGCCGCTTTTCGCGGCCTTTTTGCTTTCCGCGGCACCCGCTACACACATGGAGGCTTTTGTGCAGATACACGTCAACGGAGAGACGGCCACGATCGACGAGATGTCGCTTCTCCACTATCTCGAATCCCTTGCCATCGACCCGCGGCGGGTGGCGGTGGAGCTGAACCTCGACATCCTGCCGAAGGCCGCCTACGGCACCACCCTCCTGCGGGACGGCGACCGGCTGGAGATCGTCCATTTCGTGGGCGGAGGATAGCCTACATCACATTCCAGGCACCACTATCCGGGATTTGCATTTATGCACGCCTCGAAGATTGACAGTGCTACCTTTTGGAGATATCGATTATGTCAAACGCCAATGACAAACTGACAATTGCCGGCCGCGAGTTCACCTCCCGGCTGATGGTCGGGACCGGCAAATACGCCGATTTCCCGCAGATGGTCGCGGCCATCGAGACATCCGGCGCGGAAATCATCACCGTCGCCGTGCGGCGGGTGAACATTTCCGACCGCAGCAAGGAGTCGCTTCTCGACCATATCGACCTTAAAAAATACACCCTGCTCCCCAACACCGCCGGCTGCTACACCGCCGACGATGCGATCCGGACCTGCCGTCTGGCGCGGGAAGCGGGGCTTTCGGACTTCGTCAAGCTGGAGGTGCTCGGGGACGAGAAGACCCTCTTCCCGGACAACGAGGAGCTCCTGAAGGCGGCCGCCGTCCTCGTGAAGGAGGGGTTCACCGTCCTCCCCTACACGACCGACGACCCGATCGTCTGCAAGAAGCTGGAGGACATCGGCTGCGCCGCCGTCATGCCGCTCGGCGCGCCGATCGGGAGCGGTCTCGGGATCAGGAACCCGTACAACATCAGGATCATTCTCGACACCGTGCGGGTGCCGGTCATCGTCGACGCCGGTGTCGGCACCGCCTCGGACGCCGCCATAGCCATGGAGCTCGGCTGCGACGGCGTCCTGATGAACACCGGTATCGCCGGGGCAAAGGACCCGGTCGCCATGGCCGAGGCGATGAACCTGGCAGTCAGGGCGGGCCGGCTCGCCTTCCGGGCCGGGCGTATCCCGAAAAAGCTGTTTGCCACGGCGTCCAGCCCGGTCGAAGGTACCATCGAGTGACCAGAAACCCCAGCTATCCCCGGATCGACTTCAACCTTTACCTGATCACCGACCGGCTGAACTGCCGCGGCCGCGAGCTTTCCCTCGTCGTCGAAGAGGCACTCAAGGGGGGGGTACGGGCGGTCCAGCTCCGGGAAAAGGACCTCTCCAGCCGCGACCTCTACGAAACCGCCCATGACCTGCGCAAGCTCACCTCTTGCTACGGCGCGCGGCTGTTCATCAACGATCGGGTCGACATCGCCCTCGCTGTCGACGCCGACGGCGTCCACCTCGGGAACGCGAGCATCCCGGTCCGCCGCGCCCGGAAGATCATCGGCGAAAAGAAGCTGATCGGCGTCTCCTGCCACAACCGGGTCAGCGCCATCAGCGCCGAAGAGATGGGGGCCGACTTTATCACCTTCGGCCCGGTGTTCTACACCCCCTCAAAGGCGGTGTACGGCGACCCGGTAGGGGTCGGCAAGCTCGCGCTCGTTACCGAGCTCCTGCAGATACCGGTGTTCGCCCTCGGAGGGATAAAACAGGACACCATCTCCCAGGCGACCGCCGCCGGAGCCCACGGCATCGCCATGGTTTCGGCCATCATGGCCGCTGAAAACCCGCGCGAGGAGGCAAAGGCCCTCTTGTCGCTCCTCCCCGCCGTCGAACCGCAAGAAGATTAGACATGTCCGAAGGCTTCATTCACAGCGATCTCCGCTTCAACTCCTACGGCTCGTACCTGCGACGCCGCTTCGGCTGCCGCGTCAGCAAGGTGAACGTGGACGGCGGCTTCACCTGCCCGAACCGCGACGGCGCCAAGGGGTCGGGAGGGTGCATCTACTGCGACAACAGCTCCTTCTCCCCCCCCGGCACCCAGCCCGTTGTCCCGCTCGAAACCCAGATGGCGGAAGGGATGGCGTACCACCGCCGGCGGCTCGGCAGCGAGAAATTCATCGTCTATTTCCAGAAGTTCACCAACACGTACGCGCCGGTCGACAGGCTCCGTGACCTGTTCGGGCGGGCGCTCGCCCACCCGGATGTGCTCGGCATCTCGGTCGGCACCCGGCCCGATGCCCTGGAAGATGCCGCGCTCGACCTCCTGGAGGAGCTGGCGCGCGACCGCTACGTCTGTCTGGAACTGGGGCTTCAGTCGATGGACGACGCCATCCTCGGCAGGATCAACCGCGGCCACACCCTGGACGACTACCTCGGGGCGGTGCAGCGGGCGGCCGGTCGCGGCATCGAAATCTGCACGCACCTCATCTACGGTTTTCCCGGAGAGAGCCGGGAGAGTTTCCTGCGGAGCGCTGACCTGATCGCCTCCCTGCCGGTCAATTCGGTGAAGCTCCACCAGCTCCACGCTGTCAAGGGGACGACCCTGGCGGAGATGTACTACCGGCGGGAATTCGTCCCGCTCACCCACGGGGAATACGTTGCCGCGGCCTGCGATTTCCTGGAACGGATCCCACCCGCGGTGACGGTACAACGGCTGTACGGGTCCGCCCCTCTCGCCATCCGGGTGGCCCCCGCCTGGGACCTGAAGAACAACCAGATGTGGTACTCTGTGGTCAACGAGCTGAAGCGACGCGGCGCCTGGCAGGGATGCCGGCTCGAGACGGAGCGGCAGTTGCGGGTTTCGAGTTTCTAGTTATTAGTATTCGATGCTATAATGCACAAGGAACCTCTGTCGGCGAACGTACCCACAGGGCATAAAGGAGGGGGGCAGGGGCTCTTTCGAATAAAATAGTCAGCGCCAACTCCTGGCACCACGTTACCATACGGCCAAACATCCCCGAATCTAAGCGAACAGAAACATGCATAAAATCTTTCACTATTTCGTGCTTATCCTCCTGGCCGCCGGGCTCGTCCTCTCGATCCTCTCGGCCACCAGCCTGTGCAACTTCGGCGGATGCACCGAGGCCCACCAGTACCGGCTGTTCGGCCTCTCCTTCCCGATGTTCGGCATCGCGTTCTTCACGGCGTCGATACTTCTGACTTCCCTGTCGGGAAGGCTCCGCTGGGGGGGGGTACTGGTCGACCTCCTCCTGGCAGGCGCCGGCGGCGCGGAGATCAACATGATCCTGCTCCAGAAATACGTCATCAAGGCATGGTGCCCCTTGTGCCTCGGGATCGCGGCCGTCATCTACCTCGCGGCCGCCACCCGGCTCGGCGCCTCACTCACACACCGCACGGAGGAATTTCACATGACCCTGAAGTCGCTCGGCAAACCGATGCTCCTGGCCGTCACCTTCCTGCTCGGGTTTTTCATGACATTCTACGGCATTGCCAAACCGGAAGCCGCGGCGGGACAGCCCAATCTCTACCTGGGGAAACAGGAG
Source organism: Geobacteraceae bacterium (assembly GCA_035490915.1). Lineage (GTDB taxonomy): Bacteria > Desulfobacterota > Desulfuromonadia > Geobacterales > Geobacteraceae > JAMPXD01. Next base: position 2,206 of record DATJLB010000191.1, on the reverse strand, counting down.
AGCAAGCTGGAGATCTACCTCTTTTCCGACTGGCTCTGCCCGAACTGCCTCAGGGTGGAAGAGGTGATCGAAACCCTCTACCCGGTCATGACGCAGAAGGCGCGGGTCCAGTTCGTCGACAAGATCATCCATCCGGAAGCGGTCAACTTCGTGCCGTATCACCTCTCGTTTGCAACCTACGAGAAGGCGAAATACCTGCCGCTCCGCAAGGCCCTTTTTGCGGTAGCCCAGAAGACCAAGAACCCGAGCTACGACGATATCAAGGCCGCCATAGCGCCTCTGCACGTCACCTACCGGCAGCTCTCCTTCCTTGATGTCACCCAGCAGATGGCGGCCGCAACCAAGCTCGCCGAGCAGTTCAAGGTTAACGCCACTCCGACGATGGTGATCCGCAACGCCAGGACCAGCAAGATGCGGTCCCTGGTCGGCTCCAGCGAGATCACCGTCGAGAAGGTCCAGAAGGCGCTGAAGGAACTCGAATAAGTTTCACGTGGCCTGTTTTCCCTGAAGCCTGAAACCCGAGACTTTCAACGTAAAACGTATGGGAGATGTATGAAATACGCGCGCATCGTCGGCAGCGACCGGGAGTTCCCCATCGGCAAGATCCTCTGCATCGGCCGCAACTACGCGGAGCATATCCGGGAGTTGGGGAACGAGACCCCCGCAGCGCCGGTCATCTTCATCAAGCCCGCCAGCTCCGTCATCGGCGACGGCGGCATGATCGTCATCCCCCCCTACTCCAGGGAGTGCCACCACGAGGCGGAGCTCGCGCTCCTGATCGGCAAGGAGGGAAAGAATATCCCGCAGGAGAGGGCCATGGAGCATGTCGCCGGGTTCGGCGTCGCCATCGACCTGACGCTGCGGGACGTCCAGGCGGAGTTGAAGAAAAAGGGGCTCCCCTGGGAGATCGCCAAGGGGTTCGATACCGCCTGCCCCCTCTCCCCGTTCGTCCCCGCCGAGCTGGTCGGCACCCCGCAGGACCTCCCGATCCGCCTGTCGGTCAACGGGGAGTTGAGGCAGGACGGCTCTACCGCCCTGATGATCCACCCCATCCCCGCCATCGTCAGCTACATGTCGGGGATCTTCACCCTGGAGCCGGGAGATGTGATCCTGACCGGCACCCCGGCAGGAGTCGGGCCGCTCACGCCGGGTGACCGGGTTGTCGCTGAAATCCCCGGGGTGGGGAGCTTGCGCGTAAACGTTAAATAATTGTAATATTTGCATTATTGATTTTTTGCCGCAAAATGGTTTACACTTTCTGAAACGACTGCGGAGGCGACGATGGGAAATGAGAAAAAATGCCCCGAGTGCCAGGGGACGATGGTCCTCATCCCCGGCTGAGGGGGGCTCTTCTGGCGGTGCCAGAAGTGCGGCAGGAAGGTGCCGTTTGCCAGCGGGGACCTGAACGAGTGCGGCTGCGGCCAATGAAAAGGGGGGCGGTGAGAACCGGCCCCCTTTCCTTTTCCAGCACGTATTTCCAGACTACCACCTGATGATCAGGTCGACCTTCCCCTCCGCGCCTGCGGAGAGTTGCGGGCGTTCCCGCACCCTGCCGATCTTACCCAGCCTCCCTGTCAGTTCCTCGAGCCTGGGCGCCTCGATCTGCGCCGCGAGGAAATGACTCCCTCCGTTGGAGGCGTGACCGACCACTGTGCCCCCGCTGGTGCCGACCGCCTGCTCGATGGCAGCAGCTGCGGAGGCGTTGTCGGTCACCCTCAGGACGACCTCCGCCTTAACAGCCGCCGGCTCGGCTGCAATGCTCCCCCACCCCAGATCTGCCGGCTCCGACGTTCGCTCCGCGGGCGCTTCTTCGTCCGCAGGCTGAAGCCCCGGCTCCGCAAGGGACTGTCCCGGCAGGGCCGGTGGGGGGGGCAAAGACGGGAGGGGGGGAGCTGAGTGCTTGTGCGGCATTGAGGAAACAGGTGCCTCGAAAAGCGCTGATGGAAGGGGGATTTCGGCTCCCGGCGCAGAGGGCCGCAGGTCGGGAGACTTTGGCTGCGCGGAGGGGAGCCGGGACGGCTCTTCCACCGACGTCCTCGACGCCGGCGGGTACGAGTCGGTAGCGGTGAGGTAATAGCCGATAACGCAAAGAAGCGCCACCGCACATGCCCCGAGCGGCAGCTTCACCTGACGCAGGAGACGGAGCCGCTGCCGGATGCCCGGCTCCGCTCCGGCTGCTGCCCGCTGCTTCCGGGTGATCTTGTCG
>DATJLB010000190.1:0-5687 GCA_035490915.1 Geobacteraceae bacterium | reverse complement strand
GCTTTGGCTGCGAAGGCCGGGCGCTACGTCGAAGCGGAGCTTCGAGGACACGGCGGCGAGATGGGCGGAAGACCGCGTCCGTTATTTCTCTGAAAGCATTTCCAGAAACCCTTCGATCCGGATCTTCGTCCGCGCGTCGAGGGGGGTCGGCTTGTCCCCCTCCAGGGTCAGGATCGGCAGGGGAAGTTTCTTCCGGACGATCAGGTCCTCGATCTGGCGGAAGCAGAACGACTGGACATAGTGGATGACGGCGTCCACCCGACGCTTGCCCGCCTCGGGGATGACGTCGGCCAGGCGGTGGAAGATGTCGTACGGGTAGGTGTAGGCGCGGTACTGCTCCACCAGATCGTCAAGCTCGTAGGGCATGGCGAACTGGCGCTGGGTCTCGTTGAAGACCACTCGCCCCCCATGGGCCTCCAGAAACGGGTAGAGGTCGTCGAAGATGGGGGGGACGCCGAGGTACGCGAGCCTGATCGAGTTGCGGAAGGGGGGACGGGCCCGGACCCTCTGGACAAAGGCGTCCACTTCCGCTTCGAACGCGTCCGGGTCGCCGTTCATGTCCGAGGTCGCTACCTGGAAATAGTGGTTCTCCTGCCCCGTAACCCGGTCCTCCTCCCAGGTGAGCCGATCGATCTCCCGTACCTTGCGCCGTATCCGGTCGAGCCTCGACTTCGCCTCATAGACTGCTTCCCACCCCACTCCGAAGTGGCTCATCAGCTTTTCGATCTCGAAACGGAGCGTCTGCCGGTCGCGGCTGTGGGGGTAGGCGAAGGGGATGACCGTGACCCCCTCGAGGGTGAGGAGCTCCATGAGCGCCTTGGTGTAGCTGCAGTCTCCTTCCGTTACCGCCACCATTTCCCTGATGCCGCTCTCCATGACGGCGGAGAAGATCCCCTTGATCCATCCGCAGGTGTTCCGCGGGAATCCCTCCGTCTCCGCCTCCTCGACCAGGCGGGGGGCGTGCCCGCCGCCGATGAAGACGTTGTTCAGGTCGACCGGTTTTTTCCCCGCCGCAACGAGAACTTCCAGCGGAATGGTTGTGGTGAAGCCGACTCTCTGCAAAGGGTTACTCCACCTTTACGAAGACGAAGTAGATGAGGACCGCGCCGATGCCGAGGCAGCCGAAGGCGAACGGGAGGAGCGAACTGGCGGACATCTCGGCCGACGCAGGCAGGGTGTACTGGACGAGGGCCAGGAGCGAGAGGAGGGTGAACAGGAAGAGGAGGACAAATTTCGAGCGTTTGATGACCGCAAAGAAAAAGACTATAACCAGCAGCGCCAGCATCCACGGGTTATCCATGATGGTCTTGAAGCTCAGCTCCTTGATCATCCGGACGATGTTTTCCGTCTCGAGCGGGGAGAGGATTTCTTCGGTTTTGGCGATGAGTTTCTCTTTCTCCATGAACCCTCCATACTGTGCGACGAAGTGCGGACCATACAGCTCTACATAGCAAAAATTACACAAGAATTAAAGCATTGATTCAAAAAAAACGGCAAGGTGGCTGCGGGTGCAAATGCCTTGACATCCCCCGGCCCATAAAATAGTATAATGATTTTTTACTGCAACGACAAGTAAATGTGCGAAAGAAGGTACAACGTGGCCTGGAAAGCCATCGGCATATTCGATTCGGGCGTGGGGGGGCTGACAGTCCTGAAGGAGATCGTGAAGGCGCTTCCCCAGGAGGACACGATCTATCTGGGTGATACGGCACGCTTTCCTTACGGGACCAAATCGCCGGAAACCGTTATCCGTTACAGCGAGGAGATCGCATCCTTTCTGGAGAAGAGGGACATAAAGCTACTCGTGGTCGCCTGCAACACCGCCTCGGCCGTTTCGCTGGAGGCGCTCAAGAGGCATACTTCCATTCCGATCGTCGGCGTGATCGAGCCGGGGGCGCGCCGCGCCGTATCCGCCACCAGAAGCGGGAAGATCGGGGTGATCGCGACCGAGGCGACCATCAGGAGCAGTGCTTACGCGAAGGCGATCAAGAGGCTCAACCCCGAGGTCGAGGTCGTTACCCGTGCCTGTCCCCTGTTCGTCCCCCTTGCCGAAGAAGGATGGGTGGACAACGACGTGGCGCGGCTCGCGGCGAAGACCTATCTTGACGGTCTGAAGGGGGAAGAGGTGGACACCCTGGTGCTCGGCTGCACCCACTATCCGCTCCTGAAGGGGCTTATCGGCGAGGTTATGGGGGAGAAGGTGACCCTGGTGGACTCGGCCGAGGAGACAGCCCGTACGGTGGCGGAGATCCTTCGGACGAAGGGGCTGCTCCGCCCTTCTTCGGAACGGGGAAACCACCACTATTTCGTAACCGACATCCCCGCCGGATTCATCCGTATTGGCAATCGACTGTTCGGCGGGCGACTCGGGGATGTTTATCAGGTAAACCTCGAAGAAGAAGCACAGGGCGAGGAGTAGAGACGTGAAACTAGGCACCAGGCCGCGCCGCAGGATGGCGCTTCTTTTTGTCGCATTCGTGATCTGTGCCGCGGTCCTCGGGACGCGCATCATGCGGAAGTATGCGATGAGCCGGATGAAGCCGTCTCCGCCGCCCCAGGAGCAGGAGGCGGGGTCGCTCCTGGTGACCCTCTTTTTTGCTTCGCCGGACGGCACCGGACTGGTGCGTGAGGCGCGCGAGATCGATGCCTGCGCGGACCCGACGGAGTGTGCCGAGGAGGTCATGGACGAACTGGTAAACGGGCCGGTCGGTGATACGTCACCGACCCTACCGCCGAACGCGACCGTCCGCTCGGTCCGGATTGACGGCGAGACCGCGCTGGTCGATCTCGGCAAAGGGTTCGCCGAGGGGTTCCCCGGCGGAAGCAATGCGGAAATGATGGCGGTCTATTCGGTGGTCGATTCCCTCTCCTTCAACTTCCCCCGGATCAAGCGCGTGCAGTTTCTCGTGGAAGGGGCAAACACCGACTCCCTCGGGCACCTTGACCTGCGCGAACCGCTCGCGCCCGATTTCACGCTTGAAAAAAATCCTATTTCCACGGAGACACCGAAAAAACCTTAAAATCTGAATGGGACGCGGAAAAGGCGGAAAAATCGGATAAAGGCCGATCAAGCAAGGTCAAAAAAGCTTTTTTTAAAGTCTTTAAATTCTGCTCTTTTAGATTTGATCTGCGTCCCATTAAGTCCTTTGGGTTCTTTCTTTTAAGCCTCTGGCAATTCAAAACTAAAAGGTTCGCTTATGAAAATACCATTCGTGCAGGCGATCAAAGAGCGGGTGCTCGTTCTGGATGGCGCCATGGGGACGATGCTCCAGGAGCGCGGTTTGAGGCCGGGGCAGTCGCCGGAGGAGCTGAACCTCACCATGCCGGAAGTGGTTGCCGGGGTGCACCGGGAATACCTGGCGGCCGGGGCCGACATCGTCGTCACCAACACCTTCGGCGGCAGCCGGCCGAAGCTCGCCCACTACGGGCTGGAGGGGCGGCTTCGGGAGATCAACGCCGCCGCCGTGGCGATCGCCCGGCAGGCCGCCGGCGACGCGGGGCACGTCGGAGGGTCCATCGGCCCGACGGGGAGGTTCGTCGAGCCGGTGGGTGATGCCTCCTTCGACGAGATGTGCGCCATTTTCCGGGAGCAGGCGGAGGCGCTCATCGGCGCCGGCGTGGATTTCGTCACCTTCGAGACCTTCCTCGACATCAAGGAGATCAGGGCGGGGATCATCGCCGTTCGGGAGATCTCCCGCGACATTCCGATCATCGCGCAGCTTACCTTCGACGACAACGGCCGGAGCGTGCTCGGCACCCCGCCGGAGGCGGCCGCCATCACGCTGGAGGCCGCTGGAGCGGACATCGTCGGCACCAACTGCGGCCTCGGCGTGGACGGGATGGTCGACATCCTGGCCGCCATGCGCCGGGTGACCAGGCTCCCCCTGATCTGCCAGGCCAACGCGGGGCTTGCCCAGCTGAAGGAGGGGAAGACGGTGTTTCCCGCTACGCCGCAGGACATGACCATCCACCACGACCGGCTCCTGGAGCTGGGGGTGCGGATCATCGGCGGCTGCTGCGGCACCACGCCGGCCCATATCAGGGCAATGCGGGAAGCGCTGGTCGGGCGAGACCAGTCCTGGCGGGAGTGCGGTCCGCCGGCAGGGGTGACATTCCTCTCCAGCCGGAGCGGCTGGGCGGCCATAGGGGGAGATAATCCGGTGGCGATCATCGGCGAACGGATCAACCCGACCGGCAAGAAGGGGTTCGCCGCCGAACTGGCGGAGGGTAAGGTCTCCTACATCCGGCGCGAGGCTATGGAACAGGTGGCCGCCGGGGCGCACCTTCTCGACGTGAACGTCGGCGCACCCGGGATCGACGAGCCGGCAGCGATGGAGCGGGCGGTGTTCTGCGCGTGCGGCACGGTGAACGCCCCGCTGGTCCTTGATTCGTCCAGTCCCGCGGCACTGGAGCGTGGCCTCAAGGCGGCGGACGGCAAGGTCCTGATCAATTCGGTCTCCGGCGAGGAAAAGAGCCTCGGCCGCGTCCTGCCGCTCATCAGAAAGTACGGGGCCGCTGTGATCGGCCTCACCCTGGATGAGGGGGGGATCCCGGAAACCGGCGCGGGGCGTGCCGCCGTGGCGGAAAAGATCCTTGCGAGGGCAAAGGAAGCCGGCATCGCCGCCGACAACCTCGTGATCGACTGTCTGACCCTCACTGTGAGCGCCGAGCAGAAGCGGGCGCGGGAGACCTTGACGGCGATCCGCCTGGTCAAGGAGCGACTCGGTCTCAATACGGTGCTCGGAGTGAGCAACATCTCGTTCGGCCTGCCGCAGCGCCCCCTGATCTCATCCACCTTCTTTGCCATGGCGATGGAGTCGGGGCTCGACGCGGCAATCGTGAACCCCAAGGAAGGGGCGATGATGGACAGCTGGCGGTCGGCCATGGTCCTTCTCAACCGGGACCCGAAGGCCACTGCCTACATCGAGGCATACAAGGGGGCTTCTTCGGCCACAACTGCCGAGCCGGCCGGGGCACCCCTAGATATCCGGGGGCGGCTCGCCGCTGCCGTCATCAACGGCGACAGCGAGAACATCGTCCCCTTGGTGGAGGAGGCGCTGCAGGAGGGGCTTTCTCCCCTGGAGGTGAGCAACGAGGGGCTCGTGCCGGGGCTCGAGGAGGTGGGGCGGCGCTTCGAGTGCAACCAGTTCTTCCTCCCCCAGGTTATGAGCTCCGCCGACACCATGCAGGCGGCCTTTGCCCGGCTGAAGGAGGAGATGAAGGGCGCCTCCTTCGCAAGCCGCGGCAGGATCCTGATGGCCACGGTGGAAGGGGACATCCACGACATCGGCAAGAACATCGTCTGCACCCTCCTGGAAAACCACGGTTTCGAAGTGATCGACCTCGGGAAGAACGTCCCGGCCGGGCGGATCGTGGCGGCCGCCCTGGAGGAGCGGGTGGACGCGGTCGGCCTGTCGGCGCTGATGACCACCACCATGGCCGAGATGGAGAACGTGCTGGCGAAGCTGAAGGACGCGGGGATCAAGACCTTCACGATGGTTGGGGGCGCCGTGGTGACCCAGGCGTACGCCGACGAGATCGGTGCCGACCTGTACGCCAAGGATGCCCTGGAAGCGGTCGACCGGATCAAGAAACTGCTGCAAAAATAAGTTCAAGGTTCAACGTTCAAGGTTCAACGTTATAACCTTGAACGTTGAACCTTGAACCGGTATTTAGGGTTGCAACTC
>DATJLB010000189.1:0-4268 GCA_035490915.1 Geobacteraceae bacterium | reverse complement strand
GTCAAGGCGGTCGTGCTCAGGATCGACTCCCCCGGCGGGGTCGTCGGCCCGTCCCAGGAGATCTATGCCGAGGTGAAGAAACTTGCCGCCAGGAAAAAGGTGGTTGTGTCCATGGGGAGCATCGCGGCGTCCGGCGGCTACTATATTGCGGCCCCCGCCTCCCTGATTCTGGCCAATCCCGGGACCATCACCGGCAGCATCGGGGTGCTGATGCGCTTTTCCAACCTGGAAGGGCTGATGGGAAAGATCGGCATGAAGGCGTTTACCCTGAAGACGGGCAAATTCAAGGATGTCGGCTCGCCGGTCCGCCCCATGACCGACCAGGACAAGGAGATGTTGCAGAACGTCATCGACAATACCCACAGCCAGTTTGTCAAGGCGGTGGCTGAGGGACGGAAGCTGCCGTTCGCGGACGTCAAAGCCATCGCCGATGGCCGGATCTTCACCGGGGAGCAGGCGGTGGCCCTGAAGCTGGTGGACCGTCTCGGGACCCTTCAGGACGCCATCGACGAGGCGGGGCGGCTGGGTGGGATCAAAGGAGAGCCGGAACTGATCCGGCCGATGAAGAAAAAGAAGCTTCTCCTGGATATGCTGGTCGAGGAGACCGCTGCAAAGCTGGGGATTATCGCTCGGCAGGAGCACGAGTTCAGCGTGAATTACGAGCTGGAGGGGGCAGGGCGGTAGGGAGTCAGGGAGCGATGTTTTCGCAGGGGCGCATGGAATGCGCCCATTTTTTTCTCTCTCTGCTACTGGGGTTGTCGTCTGTCGGCTTTCACCAGATCCTGAAGTTTCCCGAATCGATATGGACGAATCCCGGCCCGGGGTAGTAGCCGACCCCGCCGTATCTGAGGTTCAGGGCGACGCGGCGCAGCTTGTCGAGCCCCACGCCGGGGACCGAGATGTCGATCGCTTTCCCCTTCATGTGCAGGCTGTGCCGGGCAACGCCGTGTCCTCCCCGGCGGAGATCACCGTTGTAAGTCGGTGACCGGTAGCCGGAAATGATGTGGATCTCGTTCCCACCTCCAAGCTCCTTGTCTACCAGGTTGAGGTATTCGATGACCCGGACGTCCATCTCGGTCGTCTCGCCCGAGTGGCAGCGGAGGATCCAGTTGAGGGACTTGAGGGCGTCCGGGTTGTAGTTCCCCTCGCCGTCGCGGAAGTTGACGGTGAGGCGTTCTTTCGAGTTGGTGTTGTACAGGGAGATCCTCCCCTCGGGGAGGTTTTCGATGGTGGGGATCTTCGCCCAGGCGGGGTCGATCTCCGCCAAGAGCAGCGTGCAGGCCAGGGAAGCCTTGAGAAACAACCTCCTGCTAAAGAACGAATCGAACAATAGACGTCTCCTTTGATCGGCAATGCATACGTCGGAACGGCAAAAAAGGTTATTCACCTTATCAAAAATTGTTCGGAGAGTCAATCCTGTTGCCAAAGCGCGCTGTGCGGATTGCCGGGAAGGAGGAGTGCCGTGGAGTGGCACCGTATCGCGTCGGATGGAATGGGGGGGAGGTAGAAGGTTGTTTGTGGGGAAATCGGAGGGGTTCGTTGCTTATGTGTAAACGCAAAGCTGGATGCCGCCGGGGGCGTAACGTTATGCCGCTGCACCTGAGTTATCGGTGTCTTGCGCGGTGAGCGGCCGTGGAAGGTGGCGGAATAGGGCGGGGCGCCTGCGCCACAAAGGGATAGCGACACAAAAAAAGGAGGGCCCATCGACCTTCCTTTTTAAGTTCTATCCGCAATCGTCTACCGCGGCATCGGGCAGTACATGTTGCCGTAGGGACGCTTGCTCTTAGGGAGGATCTTGACGAACTTTTCGTTCATCACCTCCTTGACGTCGAGCTTGAAGTCCCGGCAGTAATCCTTCAGGTACTCCTGCAACTCCGCCTGGTCGTCCTTGCTCAGTTCGAAGATGCCGACCTCGCGGGAGAGCTTCGTCTCGTCCACCTCTCCCCGGACATAGATCACTCCGCCGTGCATGCCGGTTCCGAAGCGGAAGCCGTGTTTGGGCTTGTCCGGATTGTCGGAGAACATGCCGAGCAGGACGAGGACGCCGCCGGCCATGTACTCGCCGAAGAAGTCACCCGCCTTCCCTCCGGCAATCAGTACCGGCTTGTTCTCGTTGTACGATTTCATGTGGATGCCGACCCGGTAGCCGACGTCCTTCAGGATATGCACCTTACCGCCCCGCATGCCGTAGCCGAGGACGTCGCCGGCATGGCCGTGAACGATCACCTTGCCTGCGTTCATGGTGTTGCCGATGTTGTCCTGGCCGTTGTCCTGCACCACGATGGTGGCACCGTTCAGGAAGGCGCCGAGGTCGTTCCCCGGCACCCCCTTGATGGTGATGGTGACCGGCCGGTTGATTCCGTCGCCGATGAAATACTGGCCGTTGACGTTCACCAGTTCGATCCGATCTGCGCCGGCACTGACAGCGGCGCGGATCTTCTCGTTCAGGTCACGGTAGTATAGGCCTTGCGCGTCTATTTTCATAGAAAACCTCTCAAAAAATTCACTGTTCAACGTTCGATGTTCGATGTTCAAAACCTTGAACCTTGAACTTCGAACTCCGAACCCGGATTAAACCACTCCCGGGTTCAGCTTGGTGATGACCGGCTCGCCTCCGCGCGGCGTCCAGACCCGGTCCGGCGTGGAGCATATCTCGCGGATGGCTGCTTCCTCAGAGGCCATGTAGACGAAGTCGTCCTTTTCGGCGCAGACCAGCGGCCGGAGCTTCACCCGGTCGTTCAGGCCGATCAGTCCCTCGTTGCTGGCGAAGAGGATGGCGAAGGGGCCGTTCAGGAGGGCGCAGCCGTAAACCTGGCGGATGGCAGTCAGGAGCTTCTGCTCCTCCTCGGGAAGGGTGTCGATCATGTCCCAGAATGGTGACGCGAGCGCCAGGCTCGCCAGTTCGGGGGTAAGACCATGCTTTCTGATCAGGAGGTCGAGCATGTAGGCGACCACCTCGGTGTCGGTGAGCATGGTGCAGAGGTAGCCGTACATCTCCAGGTAGCGCTTGTTGATCCCGTACGAGGAGATCTCGCCGTTGTGGACGATCGACCAGTCGAGCAGCGTGAAGGGGTGGGCGCCCCCCCACCATCCCGGCGTGTTGGTCGGGAAGCGGTTGTGCGCGGTCCAGATGTACCCCTTGTATTCGTCGAGCCGGAAAAACTCGGCGATCTCCTCGGGGTAGCCGACCCCCTTGAAGGCTCCCATGTTCTTGCCGGAAGAGACCACGAAGGCCCCTTCGATCTCGTTGTTGATCCGCATGACGTGATGGACTACCACGTCTTCGAGGGTCATCTTCTTGAATTCCACCGCTTCCCTGTACTCCGCGGTTTCCAGCGGCTTCGCGAAGTAGCGCTTGAAGACCGGCGGGTTGGCGATGGCGGCGATGCGGCGGGTGGGGATGTCCTCCTCCTGCTCGATGTGGAAGTTCTGCTCCAGGTACTCCTCGGTCAGCTGGAGTGCCATGCCGTTCTCGTACATCAGGTGGAAGGCGAAGAATTCCTTGTAGTCGGGATAAATCCCGTATGCGGCGAATCCGCCCCCCAAGCCGTTCCCCCGGTCGTGCATGAGGGAGATCGATTTGATGATGACGCTTCCTTCCACCAGTTTCCCTGCTTTGGAGATGAAGCCGGTCAGGCCGCAATTGGAGATGTCCTTCTGGAAGTTGTGGGTCGGTTTCAGTCTGTTCATGTATGATTACCTCTGAAGGTGTTGCTAGACACTAGGCGCCGGGCGCCGGGAAACCCTCTTGTGCCGGGAGCCTGAAGCTCCGAGCCTGCTATTAAGCCACTTTTCCGATCGGTGCGAACAGCGTGCTGCGGATCTCCTTGGTCAGATGGATAAAGCCGAAATCGGTGGCCAGCAGCTTGTCCCTGAAGGGGGTCACATCCACTTTTTCGCGGATCAGGCCGGCGAAGATTCCGGCGCGGTCCACGTTTCCCACCAACACGGCGCCGACCAGCAGATTGCCCTTCAGGACGATCTTGCGGTACTGGTAGTTTTCCGCGTCCAGGTAGGTGAGGACCTCGTACTCCGCCGGATCGGGGGGATTGGTGATCCCCATGGAGATGGTGGAGACCTTGAAGAACTCGATGGAGTTCATGGCGAGGCCGCCCGCGTAGCTCTTCGTGCTACCCGCCATGGCGGTACCGGCGATGTCCCCCTGGATGTAGGCATCGGGCCAGATCGGCATCGGGTTCTTGGCGCCGGAGAAGAAGTCGCGCGCCTCGGCCACGTCACCGGCGGCGAAGACCCCCTTCACCGAGGTT
>DATJLB010000188.1:0-11786 GCA_035490915.1 Geobacteraceae bacterium | reverse complement strand
GATCTTCTGGAAATAGCCGCGATCGCCAAGGGGGCAGGCCTCCGTATCTCCATGAACAGCAATGGCTGGCTCATAGACCGGCAGACGGCAGCGGCGCTCAGGGAGGCCGGTTTTTCAAAGGTCGGGATCAGCATCGACAGCCATCTTCCCGAGGTCCATGACCGATTCCGCGGCATGGAGGGGAGTCATAGCAGGGCAGTGGCAGCCCTCGGCCATCTGGCGTCCGCCGGTATCGCCACCTCCATTTCCACGGTTATCTGCCGGATCAACAACGATGCCATCGACGATCTGGTAGCGTTCGCCCTTGAACAGAGGGCAGGGCAGCTTAATTTCCACAACTTCAAGTGCTCGGGACTCGGCATGGCCCACAGGGACGAGCTCGACCTCTCTCCCGGGGAGTGGCAGGAGTTCTACCGGGCGGCCCTTGCCGCAAAGGACAAGGTGAAGGGGCTCGACATCTCCCTCGACGACCCGATCATCGCCCTCCTCGGGGCGAGCGGGGCCAAGAGCCTCGTCAAGGGGAGCGTCTGCGGCAAGCTGTCGCTCAACATCAAGGCGAACGGCGACATCACCCCGTGCGGCTTCATCCCGGTCGTGATCGGCAACATCGTTCGGGACGACCTGCGTAAGGTCTGGCGGGACTCGCCGGTGCTGGCGCGGATGCGAAACAAGCTGCCGACCGGCAAGTGCGCCGGGTGCAGCAAGTACGCCGACTGCCTTGGCGGCTGTACGGCCCGGGCGCTCGCCCTGACCGGCGATCTGAACAGCCCCGATCCGCATTGCTGGGCGTGATACATGGAACTTGCGGCCCCCATATCCATCTACTGGGATCTCCCCGCCGGGAAGGCGGATACCGCCTCACTGCTGCGGACATGTGCCGATATCGTGGCATGTCGCCCACTCATGCTCCACCTGCACGATCCCGGCCCTGAAATCGGAGGAGGGACAATCGCGGTGCTGGAACGGCTCAGGGGGGGAGCGATCGCCGTTTCGCTCACCATCCGGCCAACCGCTCTCGACGACGCTGCCGCGGCGCTTCTATGCAGTCTGGGGTTGAAGGAAATCCTTCTGACCGTGGAGTCTGTGCAGCTTCTTCCGGCGGGAACGGCATTGAAGCGGTTTTTTGACGGGAAGGACGCATCCCCCCCGGCACACCCGACGATGGGGATATCGTTCCCTGTGACGCGGGAGAACTGGCGTGAGCTGCCGACGCTCGTCGCCTTCTGCAGGAAACAGGGGATATCCAGGCTGGTCCTGCCGATGCAGCGTCTCTACACCGGGGAAAATCCTTTCCTCCTCACCAGGCGGGAACAGCAGGAGCTTGCCGGCTCCCTGGCCGCTTCTGGCGGTGTGGAAGGGATAGCCCTCACCATCCACGACCCGTTTCTCTGGCGCGCGTTCAATCCCGACACGCCGTTCCCTCAGGGGGGGTGTCAGGCGGCCAATACCATGCTTGCCATCGCTCCCGACGGCGGCGTCTACCCCTGTCCCGTCCTGCCCGTACTGCTTGGCGTCACCGGCGAAACTTCCCTGAAGGAGATTATCGCCTCGCCGGAGAAAAAGGGGTTTCGGCGCAGGCTTCTGGACATTCCCGATGATTGCCGAGGCTGCGAGGAACTTACATGGTGCCGCGGGGGGTGCCGGGGGCGGGCATACGTCGTGCGCGGTACCCTGAAAGGGGCCGATGCGGCGTGTGAGTGACCGTTGCGTTTCTGAGAAATGCCGGCATCTGGCGGTATTCCCGGGATGGAGTAGTTTCATGTCGACAACAGGAGAGTGCCGATGCCTGCCCCCCGTTTAATGCGACTGATGTGTCTTGTCCTCGCTCTTTTTCTCCCCGCCGGCTGCAAGAGTGAAGGGAAACGGCCGGCCCTGAAGATCGGCTACATGGTCTGCAACAGTGAGCGGGAAACGATGCAGCGCTTCCTCCCCCTGACCCGCTACCTGTCGGAAAAGGTCGGGGTGGATTTCGTCGCGGTTCCGGTGGACACCCAGGACTTCGAGAAGCGCTTCAAAGCCGGCGAGTTTGCCCTGGCCCACTCCAATTCCCTGATCTACGTCATCCTCAGGGAACGGTACGGCCTGCAACTGGTTGCCTCCGAGAAGCGGGGACAGTTCGGTTCCCGGACCGCCGGAGCCATCATCGCCCGCGCGGGGAGCGGCATCCGGAAGCTGGACGACATCAGAGGCAAGAGAATGGCCTTTGGCCCCATGCTGGCGCCCACGGGTTATCTGGCCGAGTACGACCTGCTGATGCGGGCCGGCATCGACCCCGAACGCGACCTGGGGTACTATGCCATTCCCACCGGCTCTTTCAAGCATGAAAAGGCGATTTTCGGAGTCCTGTACGGTCAGTACGACGTGGCGGCCGCCCCCGTTCTCGACCTGGAGGTGCTGGCCCGGGAAGGGAAAATCTCACCAGATGATTTCGTGATTCTCGCCCAGAGCCAGATCGTTCCCTACTGTACGTTCGGTGCGGCCCGGGGGACCGATCCCGAAGTTGTGAAGAGGGTTCGCCAGGCCCTGCTGGAACTGAAGCCCGCCGACAACGTTGACATCGACGGCGAGCGGTTAAAGGTGCTCAAGTCCGCCGGGATTGACGGGTACGAAGAGTTGCTGGACAGCGATTACAACTCCATTCGCGATATGGCGCGGCGGGTCAACATGCCGCCGTACCAGAATTACTGAGGTCCCATGCCGAAGGATGCCTACGACAGGTCACTCTGGTTCCTCCTGGCCGTGACACTGGCTGCCTTGGTGCTCGTGCTGTCGGGCCACGAAACCGGCAGCGGGAAGAACCGCGCCGGCCTGGACAAGGCCCTGGAGCGGCAGATGGCCTACCAGGCGCGGGTGGACCTCATCCGGAAGCTGTACGGTCCCGCGGAGTCCCTGCTCCAGGCTGGCGACTTTCAGGGGGCTCTCTTCAAGCTGGACGAACTGGCCCGCCAGTACCCCCAGGAGGCCCATGGCAGCATCCTGAAAGGAGAGATCCTCAGCAGGATGGGAGCCCTTGAAGAGGCGCTTGCCAGCTACGTGGAGGGAGTGAGGCTCAACGGCGATTACGTAGACGGGAAAAGCCCCCTGTCCCGGCGCACCGAAATCCAGAAGGTGGCGGATGAGGGTTTACGGGTGATCGGCAGCAGGTCCCGGGCCAATCCCGGCAATCGTTCCCTGGCGGTGGCGCTGAACAACGTCAATTACCTGCGGAGCCGTCTGGCGGGAGGCTGTGAGTAGCATGAACCTGCGCGACAAACATCTCTGGGAGGTAGTGGCCACAGGCCTCCTGCTCGGGGCCCTGGGGGTTCTCCTCTCACTCTGGGGGAACCCGGAAAACTCGGGGATCTGTGTATCCTGCTTCATGGAAAACAGCGCCGGTGCGCTGGGGTTCCATGACAACCCCCGGATGCAGTACCTGCGTCCTGAATTGATCGGGTTTGTGCTCGGAGCGGCCCTAAGTTCATTGGCGTTCCGGGAGTTCCGCTCCCGCGGGGGAAGCGCCCCCTTGCCGCGACTGGTCGCCGGGATTTTTCTCATGGTGGGGTGTGGGGTGTTCATCGGCTGTCCCATAAAGCTCTTCCTCCGCATTGCTGCCGGTGATCTGACCGCTGTTGCGGGCATAGCCGGTCTCGTGGCCGGGGTCTGGGTCGGGCTCAAGGGGCTGGCCAGCGGGGTTGAACTTGGAGCCCATTCCCGGGAACGGGAGGGAAGCGGTTTTCTGGTTCCCGCTTTCTTTGTCTTGCTGCTGATGTTCCTCGTCGTCCGTCCGGGCTTCATCATCTTCTCAGACCGCGGCGGCGCCGCCGAGCACGCCTACTGGCCCATCTCCCTCGGAGCCGGCCTGCTACTGGGCGCCCTGGCCCAACGAAGCCGCTTCTGCATAACCGGCGGGGTCCGTGACACACTGCTCATGGGATTCAGGTCCTACATGTTTTCCGGGACGGCTGCCTTCTTAACGGCAGCGTTGGTGCTCAATCTGGCGAGCGGACGGTTCCATCCGGGGCTCGCCGGTCAACCCGGAGCACATACGGATCACCTCTGGAGCTTTCTCGGCATGGGGCTGGTCGGATGGCTTGCCGTGGTGATCGGCGGGTGTCCTTTCCGGCAACTGGTGAAGGCTGGAGAGGGGGACGCGGACGCCGGTCTTGTGGTGATCGGCATGTTCATCGGCAGTGCACTGGTACAATCCTGGGGAATTGCCGCCACCACGGCAGGCGTTCCCCTCGTCGGCAAGGTGGCGGTCCTCGTGGGGTTCGTTTTCATCATAGCCAGCAACCTGATGTTGCGCGAACGTACTGCTTGACCCTATCTGTTATTTTGCGACGCAGGATTGACACGGTTGTATCCCCCGAAGCGAGGAGATCATCATGCATATGGCAGATCCTCTTTTATCGCCTGCTGTCGGCTGTACCATGTGGGCGGCTTCGGCGGGAACCATCGCGTATTGTTCCGCGAAAGTTCGGAGAGAACCCGATGAGCGGAAGGTGCCGCTCATGGGGGTTCTCGGTGCATTCCTCTTTGCCGCCCAGATGATCAACTTCAGCATCCCGGCGACCGGCTCCAGCGGTCATTTGGGGGGCGGGCTGCTGCTGGCCGTTCTGCTCGGCCCCACCGCGGCGTACCTCACGATAGCCTCTGTTCTCGTCGTTCAGGCACTATTCTTTGCCGACGGCGGGCTGCTGGCCCTTGGCTGCAATATGTTCAACATGGGATTTATCCCCGCGTTCATTGTCTACCCGCTCATCTACAAGAAAATTGCCGGGAACAATCCGACTCGCATGCGTCTGACCCTGGCAATCATGGTCTCCGCCATCGTCGGGTTGCAACTGGGACCCTTCGGCGTCGTGCTGGAAACCCTGTTTTCGGGCATTTCCGCGCTGCCGTTTTCCACCTTTGCGCTCCTCATGCAGCCGATCCACCTCGCAATCGGCGTTGTCGAGGGGTTGGTTACCGTGGCTGTCGTTTCGTTCGTGCAGAAGGCCAGACCCGAGATCATCCGGGGTGCCCGGGCTGCCCGGCCCATCGGTAACCGGCCAGTGCGCAGCGTGGTGCTTGCTTTTCTGGTCGTCGCACTCTTTACGGGGGGCTTCGTTTCCTTGTTTGCCTCGAAAAATCCCGATGGCCTCGAATGGGCAATAGCCAGGGCAACGGGAAAGGAAGAGTTGCCGGCGCCGGCCGATGGGATTCACACGGCATTGGCCGCAGTGCAGGAAAAACTTGCCTTCATGCCCGATTACACGTTCAGGAAGTCTGCCGATGCAGAGGATGTGAAGAAACGGCTTGGCGGAGAGAAGGATGCCGGCCTTGGCACCAGCGTTGCAGGAATCATCGGCGGAATGATGGCCCTTGCGATTGCCTTCTTGAGCGGGTTGATCCTGAAAAAGCGGCCGGGTCGGACTGATTAATGTTGGTTTCAGTTTGTATATCGTTATGACTGGAACGAGAAGAGGGTTATGATCCGCTCTCTTTTTGCGAGAAATCACGATGGGTACCATTGAAGGAACATTCCTCGATTTCAAAGACCTGGACCGGTTGGCGACGGGTGATACGGCCATCCACGGCCTCGACCCGCGGGCAAAGGTCCTGGTAACGGTGGTTTTCATCGTTTCCGTCGTTTCCTTCGGCAGATACGAGCTGACCGCCCTGCTCCCCTTTTTCATCTTTCCTGCGGTCATCATGGCACTCGGCAATCTACCGGTGTTCTACATCGTGAAAAAAGTCGCCGTCGTCATCCCCTTCGCCCTTGTGGTCGGCATGCTCAACCCGATTTTTGACCGCCAGGTCTACGTTCATGTCGGCACCCTGGACATACCGGGCGGATGGATTTCCTTCGTCTCTATCGTTGTCAGAGCCGTTCTTACCGCGGGCGCGGCTCTGATTCTCGTGGGGGTCACCGGTTTTCCCGCAATCTGCATGGCCCTGGAGAAAATGGGGATGCCGCAGGCATTCGCCATCCAGCTTCTCTTTCTCTATCGCTATATTTTTGTGCTCACGGAGGAAGGTTCACGGGTATCGCGGGCACGGGAACTCCGATCCTTCGGCAACAGGGGAAAGGGGATGCAGAGCTACGGCTCGCTGCTCGGACACCTCCTGCTTCGCACCTGGCAGCGGGCGGAGCGCATCCATATGGCGATGCTGGCGCGGGGGTTCACCGGCGCATTCCACGCCCGCCATTTGTACCGGTTCGGCAGGAGGGAGGTCGTCTTTCTGCTCGGCTGGTCCACCCTCTTCATCTTCATGCGGCTCCATAACGCGTCCCAGCTTCTCGGATCACTTGCCACGGGGATACTCCGATGAGTCACCATATCGTCGAAGTCGCGGGACTCCAGCATGTCTATTCCGACGGCACGGCAGCCCTGCGGGGGGTATCCTTCCGTATCCTCCATGGCGAATCGGTCGCCCTGGTCGGGGCCAACGGGGCCGGGAAATCGACCCTTCTCCTCCATCTCAACGGCTACCTGTCGCCTACGTCAGGGTTCGTCCGCGTCGGTGACTTTCCCCTGACCAGGGAGACTGTGACGGAGGTCAGGCGGACAGTCGGCATGATCTTTCAGGATCCGGACGATCAACTGTTCATGCCGACGGTCTACGACGACGTGGCCTTCGGCCCGCTAAATCTCGGGTTTCCGCCGGACGAGGTGGAGCAGCGGGTCATGAAGGCTCTGGCCACGGTCGGCATCGAACACCTCCAGGATAAGCCACCCTACAGGCTCTCCGGCGGAGAGAAGCGCCGGGCCGCCATCGCTTCTGTCATTTCCATGTCGCCGGCCATCCTCGTCATGGACGAACCGACAACCGGCCTCGATCCCCTGGCTCGCCGCCAGCTTATCACTCTCATGCGCGAGTTCCGGCACACGAAAATCATCGCCACCCATGACCTCGACATGGTGTTCGACGTGTGCGAAAGAACCATTGTCATGCATGATGGCGCGGTGATGGCGGACGGTCCGACCCGTGAAATATTCAATGACGATCGACTGCTGTCCGAGTGCAGGCTGGAAAGACCCCTCTCGATGCAGGGGTGTGCGGTATGCAGAAAACGCAGGCAGGAAATATAAAATGGCTGGTCGCCGAAATGACTGTGCCTATAACTGACCTTCCCTCATCGAACCGTACACTAAAAAGCAAAAAGCGCCCGACAGTTATTCCGTCGCGCGCTTTTTTTATCGGGATACACAGCCCGCATTTGCGGGCATAGAGAAATCAATCTCCTTTCTTTTCTCGCTTGAAGAGGGCGTGATACCTATTGCGGGTGGCGGCAGTTGGATGGGGAAGGATACCGATCAGTTCCCACCCCTCGCTACCGAGGTTGTTCAGCACTTGCATGCTCTCGTGGAGGCGTTGTTCGTACCCGTTCTCGTCCGCCTCGTCCGACACCATAAAGATGATTTTGTATTCCCAGCGCATCGGCGCCACCTCGCACCCCCTTAGTCAAGTTGCTCAACCAGATAGTTCTGCACCCCCATCTGCTTGATCTGGTCGAGCTGCGCCTCCAGCGTGTCGATGTGGCCCTCCTCCTCCTTCAGGATCGCCTCGAGGAGTTCGCGGGTGCCGTTGTCACCGACCTCGACCGCCAGCCGGATGCTCTCGTTGTACCCCTTGATGGCCGCCTGCTCGGCAAGCCGGTCGTTCTCGTGCATCTTCGGCACCTCGGCGCCGATGTGCATCTGGTTCAGGTTGCTGACGATCGGCCGCCCCTCCAGGAAGAGGATCCGGGCGATCAGCTTCTCGGCATGCTTCATCTCGTCGATGGCCCGCTTCTCGATCTGCTTGTGGAGCCGCTCGTACTGCCAGTTGTCGCACATCTCGGCGTGGACCATGTACTGGTTTATGGCGGTCAGTTCCTCGGCCAGGCGGGCGTTCAGGTGCTCGATGATCTTCTCGTTCCCTTTCATACGGTGATCTCCTTTGCTCATCTGAAGTCAGGCCAGCGGTGGACGCCGGTTCGATGTTTCTTCAATTGAAGCAGACTTCCGGCAAAGGTCAAGGGGGAAGGTGTATTAATTCAGGAGGTCTTGGCAGGGGAGCAGGAGTGTGGCCCGAGTGCAGCCGGACGTGTCGCCGCATGCTCGCGGAGATAGGCGGCAGGCTTCATCATCCGCTGGGTACGCCACAGGACCCGGACAATGTACGGGATCTGGGCGGGACGGACCTGGCGCATCCAGTCGAGGAAGCTCTTGTCGCCCGAGGTGTTGAGGATAGAGCGGCGCCACGTCTCAGCGTACAGCTCGAAGAACCGCTCGGCGCCGAGGCGCGGCTCCCAGAGCAGGTGGTGCATGTCGAAGTTGGACCAGGACTGTCCGACGGTGCGGTGGGCGACCTCCCGGTAGAACTCCGTCCCCGGCAGGGGGGTGAGGATGGTGAAGCCGGCCCTCTGCAGGCCATGGGACGCGATGAAATCCCACAGCTCGTGAAAATCGTCCACGTCCCAGTCAGGGTCGATCAGGAAGTTGCCGTTGATCCCGTACCCAAGGGAACGGGCGATCCGGACCGCCTCCACGCTGTCGATGACTCCCGTGTCTTTGTCCAGCCCCGCCAGACCGCGGTCGCTGGCTGCCTCAAGCCCCAGGAAGATATCGAAATCCTTGGCAAGGGGACGCCAGGCTTCGAGAAGTTCGCTGCTGCGACAGATCAGGTCCGTGCGGGTCTGGACCAGAATCCAGCGCTTGAAGACCCCCCGTTGCCGCAGGGCCGCAGCCAGTTCGAGGCTGCGGGGAGGATCATGCCAGAACAGATCGTCGACGACGAAGACCGCGTCGCCGGTCGCGGCAAAGTCTTCCACTACCGCATCGATGCTCCGCTCCCGGCAACTGCGGCCGTAGAGCTGCCAGACCGAGCAGAAAGAACAGCGATGTGGGCAGCCGCGCGCAGTCTCGATGAGCCAGACCGGTTTGAAGAGGAGACAGTGGTAGCGTGATCGGTAACGCTCGAACAAATCCCGCGCCGGCAGGGGAGTGCAGTCGAGCTCCGTAATCGTGGGGAGACGGGGGGTGGTAACCCATCCGTCGCGGGTCCTGAGCCGCAGGGCCGGCACTTCTTGAAACTCACCCCCGTTGTCAATCGCATCGGCGAGCGCCGGGACGACCAGCTCGCCATCATCGAGGCAGATGGCATCGACGTCATCCCGCTCCAGCGGCTCGGGGAAGGCCGCGGCGGCATGCCCGCCGACCAGAATGAAGGCGTCAGGCGCAGCCCGGCGCACCTCCCGTGCGGTTTCGATGACCCGGTCATATTCCAGGGCATGCAGGCAGGATATCCCCACCAGGCGGGGCCGGCTCTTACGGACGCTCGCTGCGACCCCGGGTCGGAATCTGAGATCAGCCGCCGCAACCGCGTGCCCCCGTGCCCGAAGGGCTGCCCCGATGTATTCGAGGCCCAGGGGCTCGACCTGAAAGAACGGGCCGAGGCCGAACAGGTCATTCCCCGGGTGGGGGCGTATGAGCAAGATGTTCATTGTGATGTGACCATGTAAGGCATCAAGAACTCAAACAGCCCGCTGGAAGCGGGCTGTCCTTATACGGGAAAGGGTAAATGGAACGGCCAGCCACTCTCTGCAGGCCGCCAAAAAGGAAGCGCAGCAGCGTGCAGAACCGGCTGGCATCTTGGTTTCATACCCCGTTCAGGAAACTGTGCGTGCTCTAATAGGCCTTACCCTGCAGAGACATCCGGAGCGAGCATGAATTGGTGCGACAGAGGGAATCGACGAAATCGGCACAGGTAAGGCAATTTCTGTTCGTCGCTGCAATTCTCCGCTCCTCGCCAGCATACTCGCGCGGGACGCCGCCCCCCCGGACGGGGTCCCGTCCGATCTCGACCCAACCGCTTTTACGCCTGAACGCAACGATCGTATCGCCGTCGATGAGACCGTCAAGCGCTTCATTCCGGACGTTGCCAAAGGAGTTGTCCTTGTACTGCACCATGATAGCCATCTCCCTGTCCTCCCCTTTTCTCTTTTCT
Organism: Geobacteraceae bacterium; assembly: GCA_035490915.1. Taxonomy (GTDB): domain Bacteria; phylum Desulfobacterota; class Desulfuromonadia; order Geobacterales; family Geobacteraceae; genus JAMPXD01. The sequence continues at coordinate 1,832 of DATJLB010000188.1, read as the reverse complement.
GCAGTTAATCCCGGAACCTGGCTCATAGTCACAAGATAATCTTTTTTAAAAATTTGTGCAATAAATTTAAGGGGAGGACCACTCATATCAGCCACCAGCTGCTCACTTCTCTTTTGCAAACCTGAGCGCCGCTGAATTCATGCAATAGCGCAACCCTGCAGGGGGTGGACCATCATCGAATACATGTCCCAGGTGGGCGTCACACCTGGCGCACAGAACTTCGGTCCGTACCGAAAAAAACGACCGGTCCGTGGTCGTCCTGATGTTTTCCGGGGCGACCGGTGCCGTAAAGCTCGGCCAACCGGTGCCCGATTCGAATTTTGCAGCCGAACTGAACAGGTCGAGCCCGCAGCAGACACACCGGTAAATCCCCTGTTCGTGATTGTTCCAGTACGCGTTGTCGAATGCCCTTTCCGTTCCCTTCCTGCGTGTCACATGAAACTGCTCCGGGGTGAGGAGTTTTTTCCACTCCTCGTCGCTCTTGGTCACTCTCTCGGTCATGATGTACCCTTTCTTTTCCACCGACCAGACTCGAATGGCGGCTGGATTGCCAGCGCCGGCATGTTTTGCCACGGCAACGCCACATGCTGCAAGGACCGCACATGCCACCACCGCTCTTACCGCGTAACGCACGTTCATGCCTCCTCCCCCTTTCGCCTTGGTGGAATCGTCCCCCGCAGAAAAAGTATACCGGGGAACCGTCACAGTGCAAAGAGCATCACACCACCGAACGCAAGCGGTCCGGGGAGGTCCGCCGGGAGAGCGAGGAAAGGTTCTGAACCTGGTGGAAACGACAAAAGAGTGGGTAGGGGTGAAAGAAACCCGGAGGGGGAGCACATTCTGGGTGGAAATGATGGACGACATGCACGTTCCGTGAGCAGCCGATTACGGCCGCCGAAAGCCTAAACGTGCCGGGCGCCCGCTGATTCAGGCTGGTCATCCACCGGTTCGTGCCCAACAGGGATCACCAGCTCTTTACGGCTCTGGAGGTGGGCGACACTTTCCGCTATTAGCCGGGTCAGCCCTTCGGCATCGACCGGGTGGCTAACCAGGTACCCCTGCACCCCGTCGCACCCTATGGAGCGCAGCATTTCCTTCTGCTCCATCGTCTCGACCCCCTCGGCCACCACGGTAATTTTCAGACTATGGGCCAGGGTGACAATTGCCTTGGAGATCGCCTGGTTGCTGGGATCGGTCGTGATGGAATCGACGAAAGTCTTGTCGATTTTCAGCTTGTTTACCGGAAAATGTCGAAGATAGGAAAGGGAAGAGTAGCCGATACCAAAATCGTCGATCGCTATCTTTACCCCCATTTCGCTCAAATCACGCAGGGTGTTCGCGGTCGCTGCCACGTTGCGGACCAGTGCCCCCTCGGTTAGCTCCAGTTCCAGCGCGGACGGCGCCAGTCCTGTTTCCTTCAGCACCCGGCCGACGATGCCGGCGAGGTCCGGCTGGTACAGTTGACGTGGGGAGAGGTTCACCGCGCAGGTCATGGGAGGAAAATTCGCCTCCCTGAACACCCGGTTCTGGGCACAGGCGGTTCCGAGCACCCACTCGCTGAGCGGGGAGATGAGGCCGATCTCCTCGATGATCGGGACGAACTCCGCCGGTGAGATGATGCCGAACTCGGGATGACGCCAGCGAAGCAGCGCCTCGAAACCTGCAATACGGCCGCTGGCAAGGTCCACCTGGGGCTGGTAGTGAAGGGAAAACTCCTCCCGCTCCAAGGCGATGCGGAGATTGTTCTCCAGGAGGAGCCGGTTGAAGGCCCGGTCGTTGAGACCCGCGGAGTAGAAACGGTAGACATTGCGCCCCTTTTCCCGGGCACGGAG